>JACREE010000006.1 GCA_016218405.1 Gammaproteobacteria bacterium | reverse complement strand
TCCATAACGTTTCGATAACATCTGCTTATCCTTGATCGGCAGCATAAAGAAATGCCGTGTCACCACCCCCAAGATATCTTTGTTCAAGCAGACATTGACGTTCCTCAGCAAAAACCAACTCTAAGAGCTTTGCGATGACGCCCGCATTTCCATTTCTAGCAGCGCAAAGAAATGCCGTATACCTCAAGTAATTTCTTTGTCCCAGAAGACGCTCATGATCTTCTTCTGAAGTTAGCTTCCATAATTTTTCGATGACATCAGCTTTCCCATTTTTAGCAGCTAAAATAAATGCCGTGTCACCCTGTTTATCTTTTTGTTCCAGCAAACGCTGATGTTCTTCTTCTGAAGTTAGCTTCCATAACATTTCGATGGCACCTACCTTTTTACAACTGGCAGCACAAAGAAACGCGGTGGAACTAAAATTATTTTTTTGTTCAAGCAGCCGCTGATGTTCTTCTTCTGAAGTTAGCTCCCATAATTTTTCGATGACATCTGCTTTTCCATACGCGGCAGCGAAAAGAAACGCCGTGTTACCCTGGTTATTTTTTTGTTCCAGCAGGTATTTTCGCTCTTCAGCTGACGCCAACTCTAAGAGCGTTTCGATGACAGAAAGCCGTCCGTATTTCACGGCTTCAAAAAATATGCTGTCTCCATCAGGAGTAAGCTTGACTTCAAGAGGGGACCAATCTGTCAACTTCTCTTCATTTCTTGAGGCCATAAAATAACGTGCAAGGCTTGCGTATCCCAGTTTGACGGCGAGTGTGAAAAAGTAATTAAGTTTGTCATCAGCTTTTTTCTTTTCTGACAAATCAACGACACTTCTGTTTGCTCGCGTGATGAGTTCTTCTCGATTTTTTACAAAGGCATCCCAATCAGACCGAGTGATTTGACCACAGCGCAGTTGCATTTCGATGCGTTTTTCTTCGTTTTTACCTACCCATGGAGAAAGTTTTTCAAAAATCCGTTTTAAAATATTAGCTTTCCCCGTACGTTCAGGCCACTGCACATCCGGCATCCCCGCATACAAAAATTGCCAAATCGTCTGACCATTTTGATCTTGGTAACGATCAAGATCGACTCCTTCTAATTGTTCCAACGCTTCCATTTGTTCAAAGAATAATTTTTCATCCCCAAGATACGCCGCAGAAAACCATTTTGATAAAATAGAAAATTTTTTACTGTCAGTGCGGTAGTTAATGGGTTCAGAAGGAGCATCAGAATTTTCTTCCTCTCGCCTAAAGAAATGATCTTCTCTGGCTTTCATCAGATCTTTATAGGAAGGATAAACGCCCCTCTTCTGATAAGCCATTTCATGGTGATGAGCGAAATATTGTTGATAAAGCCTCCCCCATGTCGCTGATGAAGCATGAAATAAGTTTCTAAAAACAGGATGCGTGCGTGCTAAACGGGCTACACTGTCCCAACTCTCAGGGTGATCAGGCAAAGCGGCTAAATGAAGTAAAATCTCATCAGGCAGATCGATAAGCGTAATGGGTTGATCGTTGTCTGGCATAGGTAAATGGCCTGGTTAAGAGTTTAATTTTGCCTTTTGCCAAGGGGTATGGAAGAAGCAGCTGCCTTGTTAGGTGCACTCCCCGAGGGTCTTACAAAAAATGGTGATGGGTGAGATGAACTCTCTGATGATGACGAAGCGACAGCGGCTGAAAATTTAGCCCTAGTAGTCCTCAGTTGCCTGGCAGTAACTGCTTTTTCCTCAGAGGATTTTGAAGTGGTGGCAGCCTCAGAAGGTGTGGCGGTGGTAGCCGAAACTGAAGCAGCATTGAACAACCCATGTTTTTCATAAGACTCAACGAACTTTTCAAAAAAAGAAGCGTCAGGGGCAGATTTTTCTAAGAGGAGAAGACCCGCTTCTTGTAAAATACTTTCTATCATCTCGATAAGAGAAAGAAATGCCGTCGAATATATCTCATGTATGACTTGTCTGTTGATACTTTGTTCTTCAAGGAGTACTGACAAATCAGTTTTTCCTGTTTTAGTTTCATATAAAACTTGAAATTGTTTTGTTTTCTTTATTGAACAAATGTATTCCAGCAACCCACTTGAAGAAGAAGAAAAAATTTCAATTTTCAGACAGTCAAGACAGGTAAAAAATATTTTCTTAATTATTGACATAAAATCAATACCTACACTATTTAATTCGTGGCGTAGAATTTTTTTCGTCTCTTCAAAAAGATCAGGAAATTTTTCATGCATTAATTGCAATAAAAATAACGTTTGATCACGAATAAAATTTATATTTTCTTTTTGATGTTGCTCCAAAGAATTAGACAATGCTTTTTCATTCTCAGAGGTTCTTTTAAATTCATTTCTTGAATCTGAAACTTCACTCTTAACATGCAATAACTTCTCTTCCATTACTTTAATGAATTCAATAATTTCGTCCTTAGATGAGAAATCTGGCCTTATTTCTAAAAAGTCTCCTGATTCTTTCATTTCCTCACTGATTTCATCATCAATGCATTCATTTTCCTTATCAATAGCAACACACAGTGTCTCTTCAGAGAGTTGATTAATAGTTCGTGAATTTAAATCAGCAAGTCTATTTTGATAAAATTTAATATTTTCTTTTAGCCAATCTCTCATTAAGACTGCTCGCTTAAATCTTGAGTCAATTTGAACTAAAACAGTTTTAACTTCATTAATTTTTGTTTTTATTTCTATCGTTTTATGCTGTGCATTTATTACCTCAACTGCGCATTGAGCAGCAACGACTTGAAGCTCTGAAAGTTCCTTAAAGTTATCATTCCCCATAAAAAACTCCTCCAATTCATCAAAAAAACAATTATTTTATTTTCTCATCAGAACATTAAGTCAGCATTAAATCGAAAAAATCAATGCAACTATTTCTACACCGCATAGCAGCGGCGTGAATAACCAAATTAAGAATTTACAGTTCATTTTACATTAAGGTATTCTAAATTATAATAGCGACATCATTATTGTTGTCATGGTGCTTTATTCATGCCTAAACCTCAACAAAAAATAAGCGTTGAAAACACGCCGATACAGCACCTCACCCAGGTTAACCCTGATGATACTCACGCTGCCCCACCCGATAAACCTTGGATAGAATCTTTTCTTGAGCTGATTGATCGAGACAAAGAAACAATGACATTCCTGGATTCTTCTATTCTTTTTTCAAGCGAAGAAGATGACGAGGGAAAGTCAAAATCAACCAAAATACTTTTGACTGATTTGAAAGAAAAAACCAGGGTTAACCTGGAAATAGTAGAAAAACTGAAGGACTGCCTAACAAAAAGGATTGCGCTTAAAAACAAAATACAACAAGAACTTCAAACAACAAAACACCTCAAACTCAAGTTAAAATACATTAAAAACGAAATACACCTCACTCTGTGCTACAAAAGAATTTATTATCGCCTTATTGACGAACAAGTTACTCAAAACGACACATTGCTTGAGCTGAATGTATCGCTCGCAGAAAAAGCCGCTCCTTCTCAAACAGAGGAAGAGAGGAACCCTCGACTATTTGAACTAAAATCATTACAAGATGGAAATGATTTCATTTTTAAAGCTTTACTTCTCAAACAACAAAAACTAAAAAAAGCATTAAAAGAAGAACGTGAGCTTGATATGTTTTTAGCTCATTTCACTTCAACAGAAAAAAATCTAAATAGGAGCGCCCTTCTTCAACTCAAATTCGCATCGGATTCAATGCAAAGAAGAATGTTATTCGCTCAAGATAAGCGGGGTAATTGCGTTTTAGACTATGCCATTGAAAACAGAGAAGTAGAATCCATAGGTATCCTACTCAACAGAATCCAAGCTCTTCTTCTCCAAAACGGCCTTGATAGTCAAATATTGCTAGTTGAATTTTGTCACGATTATTTACGCTCAACCTTGGCAAACTTACAAGATGAAACCATCATCGATTTAATCTTGTCACCCATAGAAAATATCGACAATTTATTCTTTATTTTAATGAGCAAAAAAGAAGGTGACGACTTTAGTTGTCTGGATTGGATGATCCACCTAGGATATAAAAAACTTCTCACCAAACTATTAGAAAAAGAAAAAATTCTTCAAGCCATTCGTGAAAACAAACGAGGTGAACTGGATGCTTTATTTCATTTAGCATCACAACTCGATGATCAAAACATATTTGATACACTATTGGATTTGTTAAACAAGGGGGATAAAACGATCACCTTGAATGCTTTAAATTATTACCTAAAACATCTCCAGTCAAACAAATCATATGCATTTATAAAAAACGTTGTCCTTGCTAATTTTGATGAAAATCACCTTAAAGAATTACTTTTTTTAAATATAGAAAATAAGAACACTGTATTTCATCTCGCCGCTGAATCGAACAATATTGCCCTATTTAAGCAAGTACTTGTAGGTACCCGTGATCCTGCTTTGATTACCTCTTTGCTGACATTAAAAAATAAAGACGGTTTTACACCCTTGGACTGGGCTGTGTTCAACAAAAAAGATCAATTTGCTCTTGAGATTTTCAAGGAAATGGGAAGAAGAAAATTACTTCCCCCTCACCAAGCTCTTTCCATGCCTGAAGGTCTATCAGAAGAACAATTGATAACCTATTTCAACTCATTGTTCAGCTTGTTTCATAATTATTCACCTTTTAAACAAGCTCTGTTTGAATATGCCATTGATACGAAAAAAGAGGTGATTTTTCAAACGTTATTAGAAAAATATTCAATTCAAATGGGTCTTACCACTTCGACACACATTATTACTACCCAAGGAGGCAATGATTTTCTTTATAGAAAATACTTACTGCTTGCTATACATCATCACGATCTTTTTCTGATTAACCACATTTTAAATTGGTTAAAACAACATGCTTCGGAGGAAGCTCTGGGCACAGTATTCACGCCCACACAATATAAAAGCGCTGCTGACTGTGTTGTTCATCTTCCCTTACAGTGCTCACCTTTTTCTCTTGCTATCAATTGCAATCACACCCACACACTTCAATGTATTTATGATTTTTTATCAGGGTATCCAATATTATTTAACAAAGTACTTCAACTTCAATCGGTTGATGAACGTTATACTTTTTTACATGAATTTTCTCTTTTTTCTAAGCAGACTATTTCTCCTGGATTTAAACTTCTTGCCGAATCTCTCTTGGATGAAGTAAATGAAAAAGCACCTGAGCTGTTTCAAACACTGCTTTCTTTAAAAGATCATGAAGGTCTTACACCTTTAGAATTAGCATTAAAAAAATTGACTCAATCGAATTCGAATACATTTACACCGTCTCCAATACTTACAAATCAGCGCGCTTCTCTTTTTAAAGAAATCGTTGATCCCTTTTTAGACAGACTTCTAAGTGATTATTCCGCACTTTCCAATAATTATGTGTTGCCTACAAGTGAGAAAAAGGGAAAGATTAATAAAATTGTCGATGAGACCACACATTTTCTTTATGCATTAGAAAAACCCGCTGAAACAGAACCCGCTCAACGAAATCATGGCAATTCAACGTTGAATAACCTTCCCCAAACATCCCCTGCTCATCACCGCGCCACGCTTAAAAGTCTATTAGTAGGAAAAAACAACGAAAATAAAAAAAGTTTAAAGCATCTCGTCGCCCAGCTCATCAAGGAACCCTGGATTGAAAAAGAAAAAATAAATCTCTTAATTAGATCTTTATTGCTCGTTTATCTTCGCGCTTATCAAGATAAGGTGGCCAAACACACTAAAGAAATGGGACAGATTGATTATCAACATGGATTTAGACTTTTTTCCAACTCACGCGGGAGGAGTCGCGAGGTCAACTATCAATTGACAGCCAACCTCATCGAAAAATTAGAAAAGAATGAATCTTTTGAAAATGTATTTTCCAGCCAGTCGATTTCAAAAAACAGAGCCAACATTCAACAAAAACTCAACTACCACGGATTTTGGAATAAATCAGGTATTTACAGCACTGAATTGAATCGGATCATTGATTTAGGTGTTAAATTTCGTAAGCAGTGAAGATGCCACGATTTTTATGGATTGCTTCGCTCTTACAGTGAAGGAAGTTTGATTTGTTCAAACCCACCATTTTCATTCTTCAAAAAAAGCGTTTTTTCTGCCGTGTTATCTTTCATTAAATGGCATCCCTTGTCTGGACCTACTTGAATGGTGGCCAATCCCTCGTCCACGCCTTTGAGTTCACGCAAAGCCCGCTGATAACTCACAATAGGTAAATCATATTTTTTACCTTCCATGCTCAAGTAAATATGATGAGAAAAAGCTTCTTCGATTTGTTTGTTTTTCCAATCCAGCAAGGCTTGATAACGATCACCTCGACCTTGTTTATCTAATTGTTCTTTTATACGAGACAACCCTATTACTGCCGCTTCTTCTGAGGTAGCACGATTTGCAGAGATAGCTCCATGTTCAGGATAATCTAATGCACCGGCATCCAGTATATGGAGTATCCAATAACATTCCGGTTCGTATTCCACAGGGAAAACTTTTTTCTCTACATAATCACTTCTATAAATTAACTCTAAAGTCGTGATACCTTCATCCAATAATTCTCTTTGTTTACTATCGAATGTACGGCCAGAAAATAAAGTCGCCACCGTTTTATCTGATAAATGTCGATCTTTCATGACAACTAATTCAATAGCGGCCAATCTAGGATCCAGCTTCGCCATATAGTCTTTAGGTAAATGATGTTCTTTTGCGTACTCTGCCGAATAACGAAAACTGTAATAACCATGCAGATCATCTTTGTCTGAATCTACTTGAAAACCATAGAAAAGGCTCGGAAAAAGCAACAAACACATTATCATTATTTTTTTCATGGAATCTCTTATAAAAGTGAGCGGATCATATAAGGTAAAATGCCTCCATGGCGGTAATATTCTATTTCATTAGCCGTATCAATACGCAAACGCGTCATGATTCTATCTGTTGTGCCATCCGGGCGTTGAATTAACACAGATATCACGGCTTTAGGTTTTAATTCTTCAGAAAGACCTGCAATCGTAAACGTTTCCTCTCCTGTTAAAGCCAAGGTGTTTCGATCCATACCGTCTCTAAATTCGAGCGGCAAAATGCCCATCCCCACCAAGTTAGAACGATGAATGCGTTCAAAACTTTCTGCAATGACCGCCCTCACACCCAATAAAAGCGGACCTTTTGCTGCCCAATCACGCGAAGAACCGGTGCCATATTCTTTACCCGCCACAATCACTAAAGGGGTATTTTGTTTTTGATAGCGCATCGCTGCATCGTAAATACTCATGACTTCATTACCCGGTATGAAACGCGTATACCCCCCCTCCTTTCCATTCATCATTTCATTTTTAATGCGAATATTAGCAAATGTTCCTCGCATCATGACTTCATGATTACCTCGTCGTGCACCGTAAGAATTGAAATCTTGAATAGTCACGCCATGTGCTTGCAAATATTTTCCTGCAGGACTGTCCGCTTTTATCGCACCTGCAGGTGAAATATGATCAGTGGTAATGCTGTCACCAAACAAAGCTAACACACGCGCAGATTGAATATCACTTAATGCCGCAGGCATAGCTTCCATTTGATCAAAGAAAGGCGGATTTTGCACATAAGTAGATTGCTGATTCCAACGATAGGTTTCACCCACACCTGCATTGATATTTTTCCAGTGCGCATCACCATCAAACACTTCAGCATATTCTTTTTTAAACATGTCACTGCTGACGTTCGCCATTTCACGTTCAATTTCTTGCGATGAAGGCCAAATATCCGCAAGATAAACAGGCTGCCCTGCTTGATCCCGCCCTAAAGGTTCTTTATCTAAATTAATACGCATTGTTCCTGCTAAGGCATAAGCTACCACCAAAGGGGGTGAAGCTAACCAATTTGCTTTTACTTGAGGATGCACACGACCTTCGAAATTTCGATTACCTGACAACACCGCAGAAACCAACAAATCATGATCATTGATCACTTTTGAAACCGCTTCGGGCAAAGGCCCTGAGTTACCAATACAGGTTGTGCAACCGTATCCCACTAAATTAAATCCCAACGTATCCAGGTAAGATTGTAATCCTGCTTTTTTCAAATAATCCGTGACAACTTTGGAGCCTGGCGCTAAAGAAGACTTAACCCAAGGCTTACATTTCAAGCCTTTTTCCACTGCTTTTTTTGCTAACAAGCCCGCTGCCATCAACACACTGGGGTTAGACGTATTCGTGCAACTGGTGATGGCTGCAATCACCACATCACCTTGATGCAAATCAAATTTATCGGTGGTGGGAAAGGCTTGTTCTTTATCTTTCTTGGCTTCTTCCAGGGTTTTATCCATGGTTTCTTTCAAGGCCAGCATTGGCACACGATCTTGCGGACGTTTCGGACCTGCTAAACAAGGTTGCACGCTTGCCAAATCCAACTCAAGTACATCTGTGAAGACAGGTTCGCTATGTTCTTCACGCCACAAGCCCTGCTCTTTTGTGTATCGTTCCACAATTTGAATGGTTTCATCATCCCGACCCGTTAACTTCATGTAGCGCAGGGTTTCATTATCAACGGGGAAGAAACCACAGGTTGCACCAAACTCAGGCGACATATTGGCAATCGTGGCACGATCGGCCAAAGTCAGGTGCGTCAACCCCGGTCCAAAAAATTCAACAAAGGAACCCACCACGCCTTTTTTACGTAACATTTGGGTGACAGTCAAAACCAAATCAGTGGCCGTGATACCCGGCTGAAGTTGACCCGTCATTTTAAAACCAACCACTTCAGGAATAAGCATAGAAATCGGTTGACCCAGCATAGCGGCTTCCGCTTCAATGCCCCCCACACCCCAACCTAAAATACCTAAACCATTAATCATGGTTGTATGGCTGTCTGTGCCCACCAAGGTATCAGGGTACAACCAACCCTCTTGCTGCCAAATTACACGTCCCAAATATTCAAGGTTCACTTGATGACAAATTCCTGTACCTGGCGGAACAACACGAAAATTTTTAAATGCTGTTTGCCCCCAGCGTAAAAACGCATAACGTTCAGCATTTCGTTCATATTCACAGGCCACATTAGCTTGAAAAGCGTCAGGCGAAGCGAATTTATCTACTTGCACAGAATGGTCTATGACTAAATCAACTGAAGAAAGCGGGTTGATGCGTTCTGGATTCGCACCTAATTTGAGCATGGCATCACGCATCGCAGCTAAATCCACGATGGCGGGTACACCCGTAAAATCTTGCATTAACACACGCGCGGGACGATACGCAATTTCACGATCAGCGTATCTATTTTTCGCCCACCCTAAGAGGGCTTCAATGTCTTCAATGCTGACAGTGCGGTTGTCTAAATGACGCAACAAATTCTCAAGTAAAATTTTAAGCGTAAAAGGAAGGCGCGCCCCATCGGCTAATCCCAACTGCGTTAACGCAGGCAAACTCATGTATTGGTAAGTGTGGGCAGTTGTTTTAAGTGTTCGCGTTGCTTGTTTTTTGATTGTTTCCATTTGGCTTCCTTTGGGTTTCCTTTGGCGTGCAAAATGGGCTCATTCTACGTTAATTGAGAAGTGAGATCGATATCCCAACAAGAACCGTTAATATTTTCTATTGATCATCCTCATCAATCGAGTTATTTTAGTTGATTACCGTTCACTTTATGAACTAGGGAGTATCAGAGATGATCCTCTCTTGGTCTTTTTTTGCGAGTCGAGAGCTCAGATGCCTAAAAAATCATTTTATCCTTGGCTGGTTTGGTTTTTAACTGCACTTTTTTTCTTTTATAAATACTTGCTGCAATTCTCGCCTAGCGTCATGACCAGCGAGTTGATGGCGGCTTTCTCCGTCACAGGTGCAGGTTTAGGCAACTTGGCTGCATGCTATTTTTACACTTATTTGTTTATGCAAATCCCTGTGGGGGTGTTGCTAGATAAATTCAGCCCTCAAAAAATCACCGCGGGCGCCATCTTTTTGTGTGCACTGGGCGCCTTTTTATTTAGTCATGCCACCTCCTTGTATGGTGCTTGCTTTAGCCGCGCCCTCATCGGTCTTGGCGCTGCTTTTGCCCCCATTGCATGCTTAAAACTAGCCTCTGTTTGGTTTCCACCACGCCGTTTTGCCTTAATTGCTGGCTTGAGCATGACCGTTGCACTCACCGGTGCCGTCAATGCAGGCTATCCACTGTCTCATCTTGTCTCATGGTTTGGTTGGCGCGACGCCCTGGTATTTTTAGCCATCCCTGGCTTGGTATTAGCCCTCTTGTTTTTAGTGATCGTCCGTCCTAAAAAAACCTCCCCGGGTGAAACAATTGAGAAAACCCCTTATTCCATCTTCGAAGGATTAAAAATAGTTTTATCCGATAAACAAACTTGGCTGCTCTCCCTCTATAGCGGTTTTGCCTATGCGCCTTTTTCTGTCTTAGGCGGTTTGTGGGGCGTTCCTTTCTTGGTTGCAGCCCACCACCTGCCTCGTGCTGCTGCGGCTGCCACGGTTTCTTATATGTTCGTTGGCTTTGGCGTAGGCAGCCCTATCCTAGGGTGGTTGTCTGATCATTTTGGCGAACGAAAACCTGTGATTTATTTTGGTACTTTTTTGGCGCTCGGCGCCGTCAGCACCATTATTTATTTACCCAATATTCCTGCGTTTTGGTTAAGCATGCTCATGCTAACCTTAGGCGTGGGCATCAGCGGCTTTCTATTGTGCTTTGCGATGGTCAGAGAGGTGAATCAACTGGTGCTTGCAGGGACGGCAATTGGCTTTATGAATATGTTTGATTCACTCTGGGAAGCCGTCTCCGAACCCTTCATTGGAAAATTACTGGATTTAGGCTGGACAGGTCAATTGGCTGAAAATGGCTCGCGGCTTTTTTCGATCAATAGCTATCATGCTGCGCTCTCTATTTTACCCATTTATTACATTTTATCGCTCATTTGCCTTTATTTTGTTCATGAAACACACGGAAATCAGCTGATCGGGGAAAAAAAAGCCGCTATACCACCCAAGGTCGTATAGCGGCAACGCTTGCTTCAACATCAACTTAGGAGACTCACGGTGTAACGCGTTTAGCACTCTTTCGTTCTTGGTTTTCTCTCTGCTGTATATGAATCATAGCGCGCACCTCCCTGAATTGAAATCGCAAAACGCATTTTCCCTTGTGGGAGATTCAAACGACAAAGTCCTGGGTAATCAGCCGGGGTTCAGCGTGTCTTGACTACTTTGCTTTGGGCTAATCACTGACTTTTTTTTCAGAGAATACGACTTGTTTTACGCAGGATTGCTTCGCGAGGCTCGCAATGACGACCTAAAGGAAGAGGGCAATGACGGTCGGAAAAGGGGACGCTGAAGCGCCATCCATTCTTGCAATACTTCTACGGCCTGACACTCATTTAAACGCGGATCCACTAAACTTTTATATCCTTCTGCTAAATCATCCACTTGAATCGCCTCACGGCCACCCACACACTCTTTCACAGCCTGATGCGTTAACTCTAAATGCAGACCGCCCAAACGACTTCCTAGCGCTTCATGCACACACCACGTTTGTTGAAGCTCGGATGAAATATCTTCAACACAGCGCGTTTTCAGACCCGACGCCGTTAAATACGTATTGGCATGCATCGGATCACAAGACCAAATCACGGGTATCTTCGTTTGTTTCACCGCCTGAATAAATTCAGGCAACAAAGCAGACACCCGGCTTTTTCCCAAACGTGTCATGATCATCAAACGCCCTACACAACGCGCAGGATTTAAAATTTGCACCAATTTCTGCAGCATCCAACATGACGTGTTGGGCCCCACTTTAATCGCAATCGGATTATCAATGCCACGAAGATATTCTACATGCGCCTCCTCAATATGATTGCTTCGATAACCAATCCAAGGAAAGTGCGTGGAAAAGTTATACCACTTTTCATTGACTCGTCGTGTCAGTGCTTGCTCATAAGGTAATAACAAGGCTTCATGACTGGTAAAAAATAATGAATCTCTAGATTGTCTCATCACAGACAAAGTCACAGATGCACATTCATAAGCCTGCCTCATACGGCCCGGGTCCGCTTGGCGAGCCGCCAGCGTGAATGCCCTGCCATTGATCATATCGCCACGATAAATGGGCAACACCTCATTACCCTGCCTTTCAACTAAATGGGATCGCGGTTTTGCGTACTGACCCGCCAACCTGCCCACCGACAGCACAGCACAGTTTAAGCCTTGCTCCAACACCGTGGATAAACGCCTCAGGCAGCGTAGCTTGCCTTGTATGGCTTCTGGGTAACAATCCGCAAATGCTTCCGCACAATCCCCCCCTTGAAGCAAAAAAGCCTTCCCTTGGGCCACTTCTCGTAGCTGCATTTTCAATACCTCAATTTCAGCTAAATTCACCAAGGGAGGATAAGAAGAAAGTACCTGTAAGACGGCTTCCACCTCAGCGGGGGAAGGATAAGGGGGGTAATGTGCGCACGATTTTTCTCGCCAAGAAGCGGGGTGCCAAACAGTCATCAGCGGTCTATTCCTATGAGAAACGCCTTTTCAAAGCCGGTAATTCGATTTATAGTCGGGGTCCTAAAAAGCTTTGCGTAGTCTAGACTAAAATAGGATTGACACAAACAGGATTGACACAAGACAAAATTTTAACGAAAAGACAGGCCTTCATTCCATGCGCTATAAAAAACTCATTGACCCACAAACACAACAACCTTACCTTGAAGTTGATCTTTGCGACACCCAACTACTGCGTAATCCCCTACTAAACAAAGGCATGGCCTTTACACGCAAAGAACGCGAAACATTTAATCTCCTGGCGCTGCTACCCCCGGCTGAAAGCAGCTTACACGAACAATGTCTGCGCTCCTACGAAACCTTCCGCAACAAAACAAATGACTTACAACGTTATGTCTATTTAAGAGATCTACAAGATTCAAACGAAACACTTTTTTATGCTCTCTTATCTTCACACATTGAAGAAATGCTCCCCATTGTCTACACGCCTACCGTGGGTGAAGGTTGCCAGCAATTCAGCCATATTTATCGCCATCCGCGTGGATTGTATTTAGCTTACCCTTACGCTGATCAACTCGATGCAATTTTAGCCAGTCCACGCTTTGATCTCGTGAAAGCCATTGTGGTATCCGACGGCGAACGCATTTTAGGGTTAGGTGATCAAGGTGCGGGCGGCATGGGCATTCCCATCGGAAAACTCAGCCTCTACACTGCTTGCGCAGGCTTACATCCCGCAGAAACATTACCTATTTTGTTAGACACAGGTACCAATAATTCCGTGCTTTTGAGTGACCCGCTTTACATTGGTTGGCGTCATGAACGTATCCGAGGCGAAGAATATGACACCTTCATTGATCGTTTTGTTACCGCCATCAAAAAACGTTTTCCACAAGTTTTATTACAATGGGAAGATTTTGCTAAGCAAAATGCAAATCGCATCCTCGATCGCTACAAAAATGAGTTATGCACCTTTAACGACGACGTACAAGGCACAGCGGCCGTGGCAGCAGGCACCCTGTTATCCGCACTTCACCTCACGCGAGTTCCACTTGGCGATCAACGCATCGTTATTTTTGGCGCAGGCTCCGCTGGATGCGGTATTGCAAGCTTGCTGGTTTCCATCATGGTCGAATCAGGCGTAGAAAAAAAGAAAGCGTACGAGTCTATTTATTTGATCGACAGCAAAGGTTTGTTAGTGGAAGGCGCCACACATATCCTGCCTTTCCAAGCACCCTTTTTACAGGCAAAACAAAAAGTCGCTCATTGGAAGCGAAGTCATTTAAATAGCCTGGGCTTACTTGATGTCGTCACACACGTCAAACCCACTGTGTTACTCGGCGTATCGGGTCAAGGGCAAGCATTTACAGAAGAAATTGTTAAGACCATGGCAGCCGGTGTGGAACGGCCCATTATTTTCCCGCTGTCTAATCCCACCGATAAATCTGAAGCCACGCCACATGACTTACTGGCTTGGACAAATGACAAAGCCATTGTCAGTGCGGGCAGTCCCTTTGCTAATGTCTTACGAAAAGGCCAATCGATGCGCGTTGATCAAACAAATAATTGTTATATCTTTCCTGGGATGGGTTTAGGGATTGTGGCTTGCGCCGCCACACGTGTCACAGAAAAAATGTTTATGCTAGCCGCACAAGTATTAGCAGCGCACTCACCCGCTCGATTGGATCCTGAAGCCAATTTATTACCGAGCTTGCCGCAAGTCCGAGAAGTATCACGTCATGTGGCTATCGCTGTGGCAAAAGAAGCCATCACACAAGGCTTGTCTCCTCTTTCCAACACAGACAATATTGAAGCTCTGATCGATCAACATATTTGGACACCTGAGTATTGGCCGTATAAAAAACCTTTACGCAGCAATTAACTTCCGTCGCGTCGCGATCGACATGACAATACCTAGGCCCGCCATGAGCGTGACCATGGACGTGCCGCCGTAGCTCACCAAAGGAAGCGGGATACCCACCACGGGCAACAAACCTGTGACCATGCCCGTATTCACAAAAAACGAAATAAAAAAAGTCAGTGTCAGTCCGCCCGCCAATAAGCGAGAAAAAGTATCGCTGGCTTGCATACTGATGTAAAGCGCCCTACCGACAATCAAAAGATTAATCGAAATTAAAATCAATGTCCCCACCAAACCAAACTCTTCACCACATACTGCAAAAATAAAATCTGTGGCATGTTCAGGCAAAAACTGCAGATGCGATTGTGTACCCTGCAACCAACCTTTCCCAAACAATCCGCCCGAACCTAAGGCGATCTTTGATTGAATAATGTGATAACCACTGCCTAAAGGATCACGTTCAGGATTTAAGAACGTTAAAATACGTTCACGCTGATAGGTATGCATAAAATGCCACATGAGCGGTGCAATACACACCACGGATACCAAGGCCCCCACCAACCAGCGCCAACTCAAACCTGCAAACACTAACACAGCCAACCCTGAACCTGTGATCAATAATGCTGTGCCTAAGTCAGGCTGTTTCGCAATTAATCCCGCCGGAATAAAAATAATCAAAAAAGCAACGATGACATTTCCCAATCGCGGCGGCAAAGATTTATCGTGAAAATAATACGCCAACATCATGGGCAAACTAATTTTTAATAATTCAGAAGGCTGAATACGAATAAACCCCACATCCAACCAACGTTTTGCCCCCTTCCCAATGTGCCCCAACAATAATACAGCAATCAGCAAACCCAAACTCACTGCAAAAAAATACGGTGCCCAAAATAAATAACGCTGGGGGGGAATTTGAGCACACACAAAGAGCACCAACCAAGCCAAGGCTAAACGCAAAATTTGCCGGTTCAATACCACGACCTCTTGATTCGCTGCGCTGTATAAAATAATCAACCCCACCACCAAGAGCAAAGAAAGCGCAAAAACCAAAATTAAATCCAAATGCAGTAATTCCCAAATAGTCACATAAGGCGATCCTTTTTTTCTTGCTTTAGACCATAAGGTGGGGAAGTTTAAAATAGACATAAATGAAGACTCTTTCTGCTAACGAATAGAAATTATATCAGTTTCGAGCTATGATTCCGCATCTTTCCATAAGGAGCCAAGCCATGCATTATCAACACATCACGCCCCCTGCCCAAGGTGAAAAAATCACAGTCAATTCAAACGGAGCACTTAACGTTCCGTCTCACCCTATTATTCCTTTTATTGAGGGGGATGGCATTGGAGTTGATATTACACCCGTGATGCAACAAGTAAGCAATGCGGCGGTTGAAAAAGCCTATGGCAAAAAACGTGCTTTAGCCTGGATGGAAATTTACGCAGGTGAAAAAGCCACAAAAGTGTACGGTCAGGATCAATGGTTACCCACTGAAACACTGCATGCAGTAAAAGACTATGCTGTTTCTATCAAAGGCCCGCTCACCACCCCTGTCGGCGGTGGCATTCGTTCACTGAATGTCGCTTTACGCCAAGAATTGGATTTATATATTTGCTTGCGCCCTGTGCGCTATTTTGCAGGCACTCCCAGCCCACTCAAAGAACCCTGGAAAACCAACATGGTTATCTTTCGCGAAAATGCAGAAGATATTTACGCAGGTATTGAATGGCCGGCAGATTCTAAGGAAGCAACCCAAGTCATCGACTTTTTACGCGACACTATGCACGTCAAAAAAATTCGTTTTCCAGCTCATTGCGGCATTGGCATCAAACCTGTGTCACAAGAAGGCTCACAACGGCTCATCGCCCGCGCCATACACTATGCCATTGATAATGATCTCCCCTCTGTGACTCTCGTACACAAAGGTAACATCATGAAGTTCACCGAAGGTGCATTTAAAGAATGGGGGTATCAACTTGCACGAGAAAAATTTGCCGCCCAAGCTTTTCAAGGCGGGCCTTGGCAAGTCATCAAAAACCCCAAAACGGGCAAGGATATTCTCATTAAAGATGTCATTGCAGATGCTTTCCTGCAACAAATTTTATTACGTCCCGAAGAATACAGTGTCATCGCGACATTGAATTTAAACGGTGATTACATTTCAGATGCGCTTGCTGCACAAGTAGGGGGGATTGGCATTGCACCTGGCGCTAATTTAAGTGACAGCGTGGCGATGTTTGAAGCCACTCATGGCACAGCACCTAAATATGCCGGCCAAAATAAAGTGAATCCTGGTTCCTTGATTCTGTCTGCTGAAATGATGCTGCGTCACCTAGGCTGGACAGAAGCGGCTGACTTGATTATTCAAGGAATGAGCAGAGCCATCGAAGCTAAAACAGTAACCTATGACCTTGCGCGCCTCATGCCCGGCGCCACGTTATTAAGTTGCAGCGAATTCGGCCAGGCAATGATTCAGCATATGTAAGATGCTGAAATAGAGATAAAATTTTGATGATTGACTAGGAGGTGTCGTCAATTCGCTAGCTATGTAAAAAATAATGAAAAACTTCTTAAAAGGAAACTACAATGACCCCATTGTCTATACCTCTCTTACCTGAAGATGCAAACCCTCGCACAGGGCTGGGGGTGAGATTGAGACGATCGTGATCTTGAAAAAACCCGAGCATGTTTGTTACCTGTAAGGGTTTTTTCAAGATCACGATCGTCTCAAGATCGCCCTCAGAACGCAGCGAGGGTTCGCATCTTCAGGTAAGAGAGGTATAGACCACTGAGACACTCATTGAGTTGTGTTCACCCATTAGCGTATAAGTGACCAATATGTCAACTCAGCAGAAAATAGTGGATTTTATACTCGAACAAATAAGTGACGCAGGGTCTGTCTCAACGAAGAAAATGTTTGGCGAATATGGACTTTATTGTAATGGAAGGATGGTGGCGCTTATTTGTGATGATGAACTTTTTATTAAAATAACCTCAGCTGGTAAGGCATTTGTGGGTGATTGTCCTTTGAAGGCACCTTATAAAGGAGCTAAACCTTGTTTTTTTATTTCTGGGGAGAGATGGGATGAACACGAGTGGCTATCACATTTAATTAAGATTTCTGCAGCAGAATTACCAGTACCTAAGAAAAAAATTCGCAAACAAAAAAGTACAAAGTAAGTATTAAGTAAATTAAATATAAGGAATGCCTTCAGTCCCGATGTCGTCTGTAATGCCCTAAGGTACGAACTCTGTTTAAGTTAGTCAGATCGTGGTAGCCAATATTGTTCTTACGAATATCAAAAAATTTTATCTGAGCACGGCTTAATTTGCAGCATGATCGTCGTGCAACTTCTTAAGAGAGGCGGTCAGAAGAAATTCTCAGTACCTTCAATAATGTTGTGACCGTTGCGGCAAGTATTTTCAGGCGCTGACGTTGATTTTTTGGCTTTAAAAAAGGCCAGATTTGTTTTAAAGTGTTTATTTTACGTTTCACACTGTCGAACTTGAGATGAGTAACTCTATTTTTTACTTCACGAACGACCTCTACTGTTTTAAGTAGCATGCTGCGCGCCCACGTAAGCACAAACATTCAATAATCTCCAAAACATGGCATTGGATAATATTAACCCACATAGTGTTAGGAAATTATTAAGCGTTGGAAATGGTCCCGCAGAGGCTTCACTCCTTCTTCCAATTAAACTACACTTTCATCTAAGAAACTCAAAAACAGAGGATAGAAACAGAATATGAGTAAAATCGGTGTTTTAGTTGCAAATAGTTCACAAGCTCAATTCATTCACTATCATGGTCTTCATCCTCTTGTGGAGGGCGAGCGGGAGCATCCACTGGAAGTCGTGGCCGTGTTTTCGCATGATGAAAGCCGGATGAAGGGTTCAGACTTAGTTTCAGATAAACCAGGACATTATTGCGCTTCAGGAGACTCACGTGGTGCGTATGACAATAACAACCAGGATCCCAAAAAAGTAACCAAAGAAGAGTTTGCTGCTGAACTTGCAAAAAAATTAAATGACTACCATCAACATCATCACTTTGATAAATTTCTCATTGTGGCCCCCGATCATTTTTATGGATTAATTAAAAAACATCTCTCCAAAGAAACCGAAGCATTAATTTATGGTAGCCTACAAAAAGATTACACCCATTATAAGGAAAAAGAATTATTTCTTGCGCTGAGAGAAGCCTTTGCACCTATTAATCTGTAATCATCTCTTACCAGGATAGGGAGAGGATGCACGCTCAGCAACTGTATTTTTTGCATTAGGAGTCGTCGCCCCACGTCGTAAAGGCAAAGGCGACGAGGGACGAGCCGCAGCACAATGCATGACCTGCTGGAGAAGCATCGGGCTTTCTCTTCTCGCAGAGTGCTCTCTACTCTCTGGCGACAGGGGAGGAAGATAGGATTCCCTTTCAAATGCAAAAAACCTGGGTGAATTTGAGTTTGGGGGGGCTTTGGGTGATAAGGCAACACGGTATGCCGCCAGAGTATGATCCAACCAATCCATCGCTTCTTCATCTAACAATGAACTTCTCTTTAACTTTTCCACCATGGCTACCACAACAAAAAGCGTCATTTTTTGTTCTTGCACACGCTCATCAGCGGGGAGAGGTGAAAAATTCTTTTCCACAGAAGATTGAACCATCCGACGCATGCGTCTTAGACACAGTTCTCGAAAGTTCTTCACCTCTTCTACGGGGACAAAAATTCGATTTGATTCATAGCAAGCAATCAAGCCATCCACATCCATTGTTTTTCCCACTTCAAGCACACAGTCACTCATCGATTTTTTACTGGGCAAACGAGGCAAGGGGGTCGTGGTTGCTTCTGTTGAAGATGAAGCTTCTTTTGGCATTTCAGTGAGATCTCGCCGTTTAAACCGAGTAGGAATAGTTGGAAGCACCTGAGATGAAGCTGCGGTAGGCTGCAACTTTAGACGCCACGCAGCCAAGATAGTTTCTGTTTGGGAGTTTCCACAAAATAATCGACAAAAATCGGGAATAATAGAGGTATAAGTAGAGAAAAAAAGCAAAACAGTCCCTGTTAAATTTTTTCTCCTGAACCCCAACAATCCTTCATACAGTTTCTTTCTCCCAGATTCAGGCAGTGCACTCAGTGACGACTTAAGGTACATCAAAATAGGATTTAATATCCTATCTTCAGCGGGAATAGCATCGTCATTTTTATCCTCCAACCACCTTAAAAACGAGGAGTCTGTGAAAAAGTCTTTATAACGATGCACTGCATCCATCAATGAAAGAATACCTGCTTCTGGAGCTTCAAACATGACCTTATCTCAATATAAGTACAAAGAAATCGCATCCTAACACAGTTTTTATTAATTTTTTCTGATTTACGAGCCTCATGAACAAAAATAATGCATAGATCATACAGCTTACTCAAACCAGGTGAGAGGTTTCTCCCGCACGCTGCTCAAGCATTGAAACGGCTGGCAGGGTTTTTCCTTCTACGTACTCTAAAAATGCACCGCCCCCTGTTGAGATATAAGAAATACGATCAGCCACTTGAAACTTATCAATCGCCGCAATCGTGTCACCTCCTCCTGCCACGGAGAAAGCTTGGCTGTTTGCAATCGCCTGCGCAATGTCTGCTGTACCTTTTGAAAAAGGGGTCATTTCAAATACACCCACTGGGCCATTCCACAAAATAGTTTTAGCCTGCGAAATCAGTTCACAATAGTAGGCTATCGTCTTAGGACCAATATCCACTATTTTTTCTGCAGGACCCACTTGTTCGATAGATTTGATTGTCGCTTCCGCCGCTTCACTGATGTTTTCACTCACCACCACATCTAATGGCAAAGGCACAATGACCCCTTTTTGTTTCGCCAACGCCATTAAACGTTTCGCTTCAGGTAACAAATCCACTTCATAAAGAGAGCGCCCCACAGCATAACCCGCTTCTGCAATAAAAGTGTTGGCAATCCCTCCGCCCAGCAATAATACGTTCACATGTTTAATTAAAAATTCTAAGACATGAAGTTTGCTAGAGACTTTTGCCCCACCCACGATAGCCAGCAAGGGATGATTAGGGTTTTGCAAGGCCCGCCCTAAAGCCTCTAATTCGGATACTAATAAAGGCCCCGCACACGCCACAGGGGCAAATTGAGCCATGCCGTAAGTAGACGCTTCTGTACGATGCGCTGTTGCAAAAGCATCCATGACAAACACATCGCAAAGCGCAGCCATTTTTTTAGAGAGCTCAATCGAATTCGTTTTTTCGCCTTTGTTAAATCGAACATTTTCACATAAAGCCACTTCACCTGAACGTATATCAATCCCATTGAGCCAATTAGATAACAGAGGCACAGGTCGACCTAAAAGTTGAGCCAAACGACGCGCCACGGGTGCCAAAGAATTCTCTGAAGAAAAACGTCCTTCTTCAGGACGCCCCAAATGCGACAATAAAACTACTTTTGCACCCGCACTCAAGGCTTGCATAATGGTCGGCAAGGCAGCTTCAATTCTCGCGTCACTCGTGATTTGCCCACTCACCATAGGCACATTGAAATCTTCACGAATCATGACAAGTTTATCTTTTAAATTTACTTCACTCATGGTCAACATAGCCATCCCTCTCCTATCAGGCAGAAATCCGATAAATACGCGCACCTAATTGACGTAATTTTTCTTCAATACATTCATAACCACGATCAATATGATAAATACGATCCACCACCGTTTGACCTTGCGCTGCCAATCCTGCCAACACTAAGCTGGCAGAAGCGCGTAAATCGGTTGCAACCACAGGTGCACCCGACAAAAATTCAACGCCTTGTGTGATCGCCGTATTTCCTTCTAAGCGAATGTGTGCACCCATTCGTTGAATTTCTTGCACATGCATAAAACGATTTTCAAAAATAGTTTCCGTGATACTCCCCACCCCTTCTGCAACAGCATTTAATGCAAGAAATTGAGCTTGCATATCCGTGGGAAAAGCGGGGTAAGGTGCCGTTTTAATATTGACAGCGCGAGGACGACGACCCGCCATGTTTAATTCAATAAAATTTTTTCCTGTATTAATAATTGCACCCGCTTCTTCTAATTTGAATAACACAGATTCCAATAGTTCAGGATAAATTTCTTTTACTTTTACTTGCCCACGTGTGATGGCCGCTGCCACTAAATACGTTCCTGCTTCAATACGGTCAGGCAAAATTTGATATTCGCCCCCCTTTAAACGGTCCACCCCTTCAATAACCAGCGTGTCTGTCCCCGCACCTTGTATTTTCGCACCCAAGGTATTCAGGAAATGAGCTAAGTCAGTTACTTCTGGTTCACGCGCCGCATTTTTAATAACAGTGGTCCCTTCCGCCAACACAGCTGCCATCATTAAATTTTCAGTGCCCGTCACCGTGACCAAATCCAACACCAAGGTCGCACCTTTTAATCTACCTTTGGATGTGGCTTTGATGTAGCCATTTTCAAGGCTAATCTCCGCCCCCATTGCACGCATACCGTCAATATGTAAATTCACAGGACGTGCACCAATCGCACACCCCCCCGGTAAAGACACGGAAGCTTGTCCATAACGACTCAGCAAAGGACCCAAAACCAAAATGGAAGCACGCATCGTGCGCACTAATTCATAAGGCGCATCAAAACAGTGCACGTGGCGCGCATCTACTTCGACATGCATTTTTTCATTAATTGTCACCTGGACACCCATCCCACCCAGCAATTCAAGCGTGGTCGTCACATCGTGAAGATGAGGTACGTTTTTTAAAACAACAGGTTCGTCAGCCAGGAGTGTAGCCGTTAAAATAGGTAAAGCTGCATTTTTTGCACCCGAGATACGCACCTCACCATGAAGGGGAATTTGACCAACAATTGTTAATTTGTCCATTTTTTTCCTTCAGAAGACGCCGGGGGGTGTAAATGATAGGCCCTTCAAATTTCAATAAGAGGTTATTAGGGTAGCGCGGATGTACTCAAGCATCACCAAACAAAACCTTTGCCACTCCACTGACATCAGCGAGCGCGAGCATCTTATCAGGAATGTGGGAAAAATGCAGTGATTTACCTTGTAAAGCAGCTTCTCTGGCCAAAGCAAGCAGCAAAGCCAAACAGGTACTGTCTACCTGAGCCACTTCTTTTAAATCAATGGAAATGAACTCACTCTCATCTGCTTTCAACAAGGTGATTAAATTTTTTAATTTCAACCAAGCGAGTGAAACCGTTTGAAAAACAAAATCACCTTCAAATGAAATGGATTCAGCATGCAATGAAAAAGCAGGCATAATGTACATCACGAATTATTCCCATTATGCGCTTGAAGTTTTTGCAATAGATCATCTAAATCACCTTGCGATAATTCATCCGCAAATTGTGAACGAAAACTTTCTAAAATACTGACACCCTCCACACTGATGTCATACACCTTCCATTGCCCCCCTTTTAACACCAGGCGATATTTCACCGAAAGCGAAGGACCGCTCTCACGAATCACCACACTGTCTACTTGCACACGTGTTTTGTTTTGATACCCACCTCGCAAAGGATAAAACTGAATGGTTTCATCCGTATAAGCGGCCAGCGCAGAAGAATAGGTATTCACCATCAGCTGTGTAAATTCTTTTACAAATAAAATACGCTGCGCAGGCGTAGCTTTCCCCCAAGCTGAACGACCCAGCGCCACGCGAGCCATGTCCTCCATCGCGGCATGCGGTAATAAAATTTGATTAATAATACGATAAACAACAGCGGGATTGGTTTTAAGCGTCGCTTGATGAGCCTTAAGCTGGTTAATCGCTCGACTCGACACATCTTCCAGCATATCTACGGGTGAAGACAGTGCATAAGCAGAAGATAAACAAGAAAACAAAAAAACAAATAAGCATGCAACCCGTTTAAAGCCTATCATTTTTTATCTCCCTTTTTATCTTGCTTGTTAACTGAAAACAAAAACTGCCCAATTAAATTTTCCAAAATCAATGCAGAATGCGTAACTTGAATTTCACTGCCTGAAGTCAAATAAGTTTCGTTAAAACCCGGCACTAAACTCACGTAGTTTGAACCCAATAAACCTTCTGTAAAAATACTGGCTGAAGAGTCATCAGGGATTTTATTTTGATTCGCATTAATTTTAAAACTCACTTTTGCTCTAAAACTTTGTTTATCCAATCCAATGTTTGTCACCTGACCTATCTTCACACCCCCGATGGTCACCGGTGCCCTGACTTTCAAATCGCCAATGTTATCAAATTCGGCGGAGACGACATAACCGGGTTCACTGAGTTCTGTACTCAATCCACTGACCTTTAAGGCCAAGACAGCAAAAGCAATCATGCCTGCTATCATAAACAACCCTACTATCGTTCCCATGTAGCGCACTTACCACCCCCCCATCATCATGGTTGTTAAAATAAAATCTAATCCCAATACAGTTAATGATGCATACACCACTGAGCGCGTAGTTGAACGAGCAATACCCGCTGCTGTAGGCACACAATCGTAACCTTGGAATACCGCAATCCACGTCACCACCACACCAAACACACCACTTTTGATCAACCCGTTAACAACATCCAACCTAAAATCAACGGAAGATTGCATGTTATTCCAAAAAGAACCGGGATCCACACCCAACCATTTTACCCCGACTAAATAACCACCCCAAATCGCCAGTGCACTAAACAAGACAGCCAAAACAGGCATACTGATCACACCCGCCCAAAAACGGGGCGAAACCACGCGCCACAGGGGATCCACTCCCATCATTTCCATGCTTGCCAATTGATCGGTGGCTTTCATCAAACCAATTTCAGCAGTTAATGCTGAACCTGCCCGCCCTGCAAATAATAAAGCCGTGACCACCGGCCCCAGCTCCCTCACCACACTCAAGGCAACCAGTTGCCCCAATTGTTGCGTTGCACCAAATCGACTGAGCGTATGGTAGCCTTGCAAACCCACCACCATACCAATAAACAAACTGGAAACGATAATAATACTCAAAGACAACACACCCACTGCGTACAATTGCTCAAGCAGCAAAGGAAAACTTTTCACAGGACGAGGACATCGGTAGAGCGTATGAAATAAAAAAATGCCCGAGCGCCCCACATGGTCGCAATACCTCAAGCCCTTATCCCCTGTCGTGGTCAACCAGTTTCTCATAAATACAAATCCTTTTTATAATCGGTCGCCGTAGGGTAATGAAAAGGTACCACCCCATCAGGCAAGCCACGAATAAATTGTGTCACCCAAGGTGATTTATCTTGCAACATGGCTTCAGGCGTCCCCTCGCCGACCACACGACCTTCAGCAATAACATACACATAATCGGCAATACTTAATGTTTCTTGCACATCATGAGACACTAAAATACTGGTTAAACCCAGCGCAGTGTTTAACTCTTTAATCAACTTCACAATCACACCCAAGGCCAAGGGATCCAAACCCGTAAATGGTTCATCATACATAATCAATTTGGGATCAAGGGCAATCGCACGGGCCAAGGCAACCCGCCTGGCCATGCCGCCTGACAATTCATTGGGCATTAAATCACGCGCACCACGCAAACCCACCGCCTCTAACTTCATCAGCACCACATCTCGGATAAATGACTCTGGCAAGTCAGTGTGTTCCCGCAAAGGAAAAGCCACATTTTCAAACACAGATAAATTGGTAAACAAAGCACCCGTCTGGAATAAAAACCCCATTTCACGACGCACGCGATAGAGCTGTTTTCGGCTAAGACTAGGGATAAGATGGCCGTCCACCCTAATTTCACCTTTTTCAGGCAGTAATTGCCCACCAATCAGACGAAGTAGGGTTGTTTTGCCGCAGCCACTGGGGCCCATGATAGCCGTGATTTTGCCACGAGGTATGTTGATATCCACCCCCTGAAAGATGGGGCGTTCAGCGCGATGAAAAGAAAGATTTTTAATGACAACCCAATGTTCCTGCAAGCCAGACTCCTTTCTTATCCGTTTCCCACACCACTGGAGTGGGTTTTTGACACTATTTTAGTTAGAATAGCGGTTCAAGAAAACACCTAACCTACCCTTGTGAGCCATGACTACACTACTCGATACCCCACTTTCTTTCGACTTCTGCCGAGCAGGACGCCAGACTATTCAACTTGAAATCGAGGCTATTCAAAGCATAGCACAACGATTAGATCAACACTTTAACCGCGCCTGCCAACTATTGATCAGCTCGAAAGGAAAAATTATCGTCATGGGCATGGGCAAATCGGGCCATATTGCCAATAAAATTGCCGCCACGCTAGCCAGTACAGGCAGCCCCGCTTTTTTTGTTCATCCCGCCGAAGCCCGCCACGGTGATTTAGGTATGATCAGCGCTCAAGACACCCTGCTTATCTTGTCCAACTCGGGTGAAACGGCAGAGATTATTACACTTCTTCCCTCTTTTAAACAATTAGGTAATACCCTCATTGCAGTCACGGGCAACCCACAATCAACCCTCGCTCAAGCCGCCACCGTTAACTTGGACGCCAGTGTGGCACGTGAAGCTTGCCCACTCAACCTGGCCCCCACTTCTTCCACTACCGTCGCATTGGTTATAGGTGATGCGATTGCCACAGCTTTACTGCAAGCCAAGGGTTTCACCTCTGAAGCATTTGCTTCTTCCCACCCGGGGGGCAACCTAGGTCGGCGTTTATTGCTGCGTGTTGATGCGCTCATGCGCACAGGCACCGCCATACCACGCGTCTTACCTCACACCAAACTCCGTGAAGCTTTACTTGAAATCACACATAAACGTTTAGGCATGACCGCCGTCACATCAGAAGAGGGGAAAGTACAGGGTATTTTTACAGATGGGGATTTACGACGCGCTTTTGATAAGAACGTAGATATTCACCAAACACCCCTTTCTGAACTGATGACACCTCACTGTAAAACCGTCCTGCCTGGTTTGTTAGCTGCGGAAGCACTTCACATCATGGAAACATTTAAAATCACGACTTTATTGGTGACGGATAACGATCAATACCTACTCGGCATCCTCCATATACATGATTTACTCGAGAAAGGAATGACTTAATGCAATCTCTTATTGAAAAAGCTAAAAAAATTAAATTAGTTATTTTTGATGTGGATGGTGTACTCACAGATGGACACCTTTATTTCAATGAAAAAGGCGTGGAATTAAAAGCCTTTCATGTCCATGATGGAGAAGGCATAAAACTCCTCCTCAGAAATAAAATTGAGGTTGCTATTATCACCCATCATGATTCGCCTATCGTGTTACGTCGCATGGAAAAACTCGGAGTAGAACATATTTTTCTAGGCGAAGGCCCTAAACTCATCACCTATGAAACCCTTATCAAAAAACTCCATTTTATTGATGAACAAGTGGCTTATTTGGGCGATGACTTAGCCGACTTACCTGTGATCCAACGCGTGGGATTTGGCATTGCACCTGCCAATGCCACCAGCCAGATCATCCCTTACGTTGATTGGCAAACTCGCTTGAGCGGAGGATATGGTGCGGCACGTGAAGTATGTGATTTTATCCTAGATGCACAGGGACTCACGTCACAGATTATCCAAACCTATCTCACTGCACATGATAACTGATCGTCACTGGTGGGTATTTTTTATTTTACTTTTCGCTGTTGTCAGCACAACTTGGCTTACGTTTACTATTAGTGATAAAAAACCGATGAATTTGGTAGAAAATGATGTAATGGATACCTTTGCCACGCAAGTGCATATCAGCAACATGGATAAAACGGGACACCTCAGCACTCAAATTTACACACCCTCACTCACACATTACACAAAAGACAATCGTACTCAACTCGACACACCGATGCTCATTTTGCACGTAAAAGATCAACCTGTTTGGCAAGTCAATGCTAAAACTGCAGAACTCAAACAAGGCACGGATGAAATTCAACTCCATGATCAGGTAACTTTGCACCAAGAAAAAGGCAAGCACAATGAAGAAATCACAGTACAAACAGATGCCCTCACAGTGTACCCTGAAAGAAAACTAGCGATGACAGAACATCCCATTACACTTTTAAGCCACAGCGCTCATGTCAATGCCGTTGGCATGCAAGCTGACATGGAAAAAGGGACGCTGGAATTAAAAACAAGCGCACGAGCTCAGTATGAAATCCCGCAACATTAGTTATTTAGCATGGCTTGGCTGCTGGCTCGCTTTTTCCGCTCACGCATTGTCTTCTGACAGCACACAACCTCTGTATATTGAAGCAGACAAAGCAAGTTTCAATCATTTCTCAGGCGTGAACACCTTTGAAGGACACGTTATTATCACACAAGGCAGTTCACGATTATTTGCAGATCAAGTGATCCTCTATACGGATAAAAAACATCATCTTCAACATTTAACAGCAACAGGCCAACCCAGTCGTTATGAAACACAGGTGGAGACAGAACCACACACCTTAGTGGCAACTGCAACGAACATTCAATATCACGTCGCTGAGAATCAATTAGAATTAATCGGCCAGGTACACGCTGAACAAGGAAAAGATAAAATTGAAGGCCCGATGCTGATTTATAACACGAAAGAGAAACTACTGAGCGCACCCAGCAACCAAACCACCTCTGAACGCACCGTTATCGTGTTTGATTCCAGAAAATAAATGAGGAATAACGGCGGTTTCGCACCTATCCAGCTCTCTTTAACATAAACTGAACCATAACCATAACCAAAAAAATGATGATAATAAAAATTAATGAAAACATGCGCCTAGGATTAATAGGCTTTGCCCCTCTGTTCACATTGACATTAAAACTATCCACATTCATCGCATCATAAAAAGTATCCTTATCAACCACGATAGCTTGAGGCGGTAACTGTGCTGTTTCTGTTTTAATTTGCGATAATTTTTTAACTGCCGTACCTATTGCGAGGAATTCAACCAAGCCATTTCCCAATTGATAAACATAAGTCTTCACACCCACAACATCATCTGCACCAATTGCTTTTGCTTCTTCAGTAATAATAGCCAAGGCATTTTCACGGGCGCCATAAATCATTCGAGTTAATTCATTAATTTCACCTCTAAAAAAAGATTTCAACACGGAGGTAAAACTACCAATCAAACCTAACGAGTATACCGACGTGCCTAATAATAACTTCAGTGGAGCATAACCCATACTGGCCATATTCCACATTTCAATATTAGTCATATCACTCGTCACCACATCATTTTCTGAATCTGTAACTAACTGAGGATGATGCGAAGCTGTACCTATCATCAGCATTTCATTAACACCACTAAAGGGTAAAACAGTCGTCTTAATCCCCAGCACTGCATTTGCTTTATTTTGTCCGGCATGTGCGATGATACGACTTAAAGCCAAATGCCTGGTTTTATTAAAAATATCAGAATATTCCTTAATTTCACCGCGACCCAGCGTTTTTAATCCACCTAAAAGGCCTCGACCTAAACCCATAGAATAAGCAACATTTCCAAAAGCAAAACAAATGGGCCTGTAGCCTGCATCTAATTGTGCATAAAGTTCTTGCCCATCAGCAGAAGTTGAAAATTTTTCTTTATCTGCATTATTTACAGCATAAATCACTGAACCAATGGATAAAAATTCAATATTAGAACCATGGATAATTAACTGACTAGTTACCCCAGTAATTCCAGTTGCATTACTGCTTACCGCTTCTTGAAACATGCGCTTATAAGCTGTTTCTCTACCCTCTTCAATAAGTTTAGTCACTTGCTGCAGCTCACCACCCAACATGGCCTTCAAACCTGATCCTACACTACCCATGATCCCCAAGGAATGAACACTATTACCAACAACTATCGTTCCAGGAGCATAAGCTTTCTGCGCCAAACAAAATATTTCATTACCTGACAATCCTGTTGTAATAGTCATCATGCACCCCCTTGAAAGTTGATATTTTCCTTATTGAAATACACACTTCACACGCCTGAGTTTTTGGTTTTTCTCAATCAGAACGTTTCCATCTAACCCAACATCCAGCGAAAAAACTCCAGATCTTCAGGTAAGAGAGATATAGATCCTTAAAATATTTAATTGTATGGTTATCAAACCTGATAGTGACTTGCTGTTTTAGATTACGGACATAAGGATTTTTTTTGGCTTTTGAAAAATCATATTCTTTTTTCATAAATATCCCCGGACATGAAGATACTGGTTTTTGAGTTTGTCTTTTCCGCAAGGTAAAATTTTCTCTCGCTCGCAATAGAGTAGACTATTACTCGTTCGAGAAAGCATTTTACCTTGCAAAAAATACTTCCTCAAAACCCAGTATCTTCAGGTACAAGGAGTATAGATCTTAAGGTTTTTTGTTAACGATTAAATTATTTCTGACTTTAAGTACACCCGGCGTACTGCCAGCAAGAAAAGCCGCTTGCTTGGCTTCTGCTTTGCTGTCTACATAACCACTTAATTGAACTTGACCATTATGTGTGTTCACACTGATATGACGACTATCTGAACCCAACTCTTCTATCAAGCGTGCTTTTACTTTGGCTGTAACCACATTGTTATCCATGTAGTGACCCGCTGGTTCAGAACGTGTAATGGACATACAACCTGACACTAATACAACACCACAAAAAAGAGTGGCTAATGCTATTTTCTTCATTTTTTTATCTCCTTCTTTAACTTAATCCCGTCGTAGTTTTTCTGAAAAGGCCAAAGGCGTCGGGTAGCGTAGCACAATCCAATAAGAGGAAACAATAAAGGTCAATACCGTGGCACCTTGTATCACTGAAAAAGCTTTTGAGGTAATTAAAGCCGGACTGCTAGAATAAGCCATCGCTGCAAGCAACAAAGAAAACTCACTGGCTTGTCCCAAACGCACGCCCGCTTCAGCTGCCACGTCATCTGCTTCTCCCGTGATACGGTACAGGGCACGAAAAACAAGCGGTTTCAGAATGAGTAGCACCACGGCTAACACTGTCGCGGGCACAGCCACCAAATATAACTCGGGCAACTTCAAACTAGCCCCAATTGAGAAAAAGAATAACACCAGAAAAAAATCTCGAAGCGGTTTAAGGTTTTCTGCGATATAACGTGCAACAGGCCCCACAGCAATCGTTACCCCCGCTACAAAAGCCCCTATTTCTGCTGACAATCCTAAAAAAATGGCAATTTGGGCCATACCCAAACACCAACCTAAAGCTAACAGAAAAATATATTCTTTAATGCGATCAAAACGTTTTAACAATGGGTAGATCATTAATCGCTCAAAACAAAAGCCTATCAATAATAAGGCGGGCAAAGAAATCGACATCAACCCAATGTCCTTCAAACTTAAACCACCTTCTTCTGCACCATGTAGCAACAACAACACTGCGATCACCAAAAGATCCTGGAGCAATAACACACTCACCATGATTTCACCCGTGTGCTGGTGATGTAATACCGTGGTGGGCAATAATTTAAGACCAATAATCGTACTTGAAAACATCATGGCAATGGCAATCACCACGCTGTCTTTAACACTGAAACCAAAATAATGCGCTACCGCAAATGAGACCGCACCAAAAATCAAACTGCTCACAAACGCAACCCAAGAGGCTTTTTGCAACATACTCCATAAATCTTTAGGGTTCAGATCCAAACCCAATAAATACAATAAGAATACAATGCCCACATGGCCAATGTGTTCGATTAGATCAGGTGAACTGGATAAGCCACTCACCCACGGCCCCAACAGCAGGCCCAGAACAATGTAGGCGACAAGCAGGGACTGGCGCGTGAACAATGCAATTGTAGATAGCATGGCTGCGCCAGAAAAGATCAAAAAAATGATAAAAATAAATGTATTCGTATGTTCCATTGGGTTGCTACCTATTGACTACCCTACTCATCCAGTGAAAGCAAAGAAGCATTTCCGCCCGAAGCTGTCGTGTTAATGGTGAGTGTACGTTCCGTACACAAACGAGGTAGGTAATGAGG
>JACREE010000038.1 GCA_016218405.1 Gammaproteobacteria bacterium | reverse complement strand
TTCGCCTAGTGCTTCTGACAAAGCCATACCCGCGGGTTTTATATCTGAAAGAATGACAAAGGCCCCTTCTTTTACGAAGGTTTCAGCGATTGCCGCCCCAATGCCTTGTGCGGCACCGGTGATCAATACAATTTTGTCTTTCAACCGTGTCATAGAAAAAAACCTCTTCTTCTTAAGAATGTTGCCAAGGATTAACAATTTCCAGTCCGAAATAATGTGGGTGTCTAAGAGGTAACTCATAAGTCAATTTCTCTGTCGAGGGAGACGTTTCTTTTTATATCTAATTTAATGCCCATCAGCGGGGATGAGCGTAAGAACTTAACAAGGGTTTGTTGAGGGTTTTTTAATTGTTCAAAGTCTGTTTTTGCTAGGACGACAACAGTGGGTTCGCCGTGTACCGAAACTTGTTGCGGCCCTTCCTCTCTGGCTAATCTGACTAATTGGCTAAATCGGGCTTTTGCTTCTTGTAATTGCCAGTTTCTCATGACGGACCTATTTTATCTAGTCTGACTAGTTTCAATGGTGGTAGAAAAAACGATTGTCTGCAAGAAAATAAAAATTGGCGCGCTCCAATTGGCTAAATCGGGCTTTTGTTTCTTGTGTGTTTCTTTAAGATGCAGGATTTTCTTACCAAATGGTTTTTATTTCTTTGTAAGCTTTAATGTGTTTGTCGGGTGTGGCAATGGTGAGGTGGTTTATTTTAGCCGTGGAAACTAAAATTCTATCGAAAGGATCGTTGTGGTGTGGGGGTAATAATCCTGATAATGCTGCGATGTTGGCATTAATGGGGATTTCACTGATGCCGTGAAGTTCAAGGGCTTTTGCAAACCAGCGATCAGGGGCGAGAGGAAGGGTTAGCAAGTTTTTTTTAAACTTAAGGCTGATTTCTAGCGCGGAAATGGAAGAAATAAATAAATTATTTGTATTATCTAAGAGGGCTTGTTTTGCTTTTTTGGAAAGCAGGGTTTGAGCGTCGACCAACCAAAGCAGTGTGCATGTATCAAGCAGTAACATTTATCGATGCTCCTGTGGCCATTCGTCTTCAGATGCAGGCTGTGTTGGGTCATATAAGATTTTAATGCCGCGTAATTCACGGTATTGCTGCAGCGGGTTGATTGTTTTTTTTGTGACAGGAACAAGTTCTGCAACAGGGGTTCCATTTCGGCAAATTAATATTCTTTTAGATTTTGTTTCAACTTCAACTAAAAGTTGAGATAAATGGGTTTTGGCTTCATGGATATTGACGGAGTGCATAGGTCTTTCTCATTGCTTGTTTTTTATAGACTAAGCTTAGCTAAGGAAGACTTATTTGTACAGGGGAATTGTTGACAAAGATTTGGCGCGCCCGGAGAGATTTGAACTCCTAGGATGGTCTGGCTCAAAAATGAATTGCATGGTGAAGCTTTTTTAGCTACAATCGTAGCTTGTTTGGCTTCATTGGAGGTTTATGACAGATATTTCAATATTATTTTCCGAGTATCGGCGTCGTGTGCTTGGATTGTTATTGCTTCATCCGGAAAACCGTTACCATGTTCGTGAGATTGCTCGACTCACTGGTACAACGCCAGGCACGCTTCACCGTGAGCTTTCTAAACTTGCTGAAGCTCAGGTGCTAATACGAGAAATAAGTGGCAATCAAGTTTGTTATCAAGCTAATCGTCATTTTCCAATTTTTTATGAGCTCGCTAGCATTCTGAAGAAAACTTCTGGATTGGTAGACATATTGAGAGAGTCTCTGGCTCCATTAACCCAAAAAATCGAAGTGGCTTTGGTGTTTGGTTCTGTGGCGAAAGGAAGTGAAAGTCTGGGAAGTGATATCGATGTTCTGATTATTGGGGAGATTGATTTTGCAGAAGCAGTAACGGCGCTCTATTCGGCCCAAACAAGTCTGGGGCGAGAAATTAATCCCAAGATATATTCCAAGGCTCAGTGGAAAAAATGTTTAGGAGCAGGGGATGCTTTTATTCAAGAAATTTTGAACAATCCCCAACTTTTTATTATCGGAGAGCTTAATGACATTAGATAATCTCGTTGGTAAAACCCTTGAGAAAATGACACCTCATCAAAATGCAGTAAAACGGCTTTTACATGCTGCTGAAAGAAATATTGCTGATTCTAAGGTGGGTGCAGTGAGTGCTGAAAATCGTTTCGATGCTGCTTATAAAGCGATAATGCAAATTGCGAATGCGGTACTGCAAGCCAATGGCTACCGAACATTAACCAGTAAACCAGGGCATCACCAAACCATGATCCAATTATTACCTCAAACCCTAGGGGTTAATAGAAATACAGTGATTATACTGGATGCTATGCGTAAACAACGTAATGTTGCGGATTATTCCGGGGATTTTATCCCAGAAAGTACAGTAGCAACTTGTATAATTCAAGCAGAGGAATTATTAAAAAATTTTAGAGCGTGGTTAAACATTAATTGGCAAGAATTTGAATTATAATCAACCCAAATTTTAAAGCGGTTTGGCGCGCCCGGAGAGATTTGAACTCCCGACCACCTGGTTCGAAGCCAGATACTCTATCCAGCTGAGCTACGGGCGCATGGAAATAGAAATTGTGAAAAAATTGGCGCACCCGGAGAGATTCGAACTCCCGACCGCCTGGTTCGTAGCCAGGTACTCTATCCAGCTGAGCTACGGGTGCGTGCAAAGCTCCGCAATTCTACATAAAAAAGAGGGTTTATGAAAGGCGGTGAGGGTGAGTTCTTGAAAAAAATCACCTTTCTCAGTATTAAGGGATATACTTCATATAAAATCCATTATAAATGAATTTCTATGGGCTTATGTCGGCGATACCAAGCAAAAAAACTGAAAGGTGACTTATCTGTTTTTGTGGATATCAGTCAGCGAGATAAATTAGACCCGGTTTTATTGCATGTCGTTTTAGAAGAAACGCGAAAATGGGTGTTTAAGTCGGGCCAACCCGTGGTGTCTACGCAACGTAGTTTAGACTCGAAGCGTAGGCGTGCTGAACAAGGTGTGGAAGGGGGGCAATTGACGAAGCGTCTTAAATCACATCCTTACCTCGAATCTCCGCGCTTTGATGGTGTGGATGCCAGTGTGACCCCCAATCCTAGAGCAAACGATGATCCGAATGTGGAAAACGCATTACAAAATGAATTGCAGCCGCGTTATACCCCTAAGCCAAGCCCCACATTTATTCCTCCTAGACCTCGCTTATGACCCTTGCTGACGAAATTATCTATGGTACTCAAGAAAATGTAGCGCACTTGCTTGATGCGGGTGTGGATGTGAATGCGATCGACGAATATGGTTTGACTGCCCTGATTGAAACGGTGGTGGTGGATCGCATTGAAATAGGAAAATTGTTATTAGCGCATAAAGCCTCGGTTGAACAGCAAGATTTGACGGGACGTACGGCTTTGCATTGGGCGGTGGATAATGCCAATGAGGCATTTTGCCGTTTATTACTCAAAGCAGGTGCGGATACAAATGCATATACGCGTTCAGGTGAACCTGTCTTGGTGAATCCTTTGTTGCGGCGACAGGAAGATTTAAAATCGTTGTTGCTGAAGCAGGGGGCGAGCTTGGTGTTTGCCCAAGATTTTATTAATACTAAATTATTAGGGCACCGCTTCGAATTGCAGGGTGAAATTGATGTTGCAGATCATAAAAATCAGTTTATCGAAATTGAATTTTCTGGTTTTTTTCTTGAGTTTACGCTGGGTTTAATTCGAGATTCACTGCTGCGGTATCAGCATAATTTTTCTGCACGACGTCTTCGTGCGTATTTTAACTATATTCAGCGTATGACCTCTTCTTTGGAAACAGCTTCCCGCTTAATCATTTATCAACAACACACCTTGGAATTACAGCGATACAGAGAGGCAATTTTTTATTTGTTGGATGAAGAATTATTGCTTATTCCTGTGTGTTATGCCGGTCATGCGATTACGTTTGTGAAATATAAACATTTTTTAGCAAAATGTGATCGAGGTGAAAACAGTCATCGAGAGGGAAGTGTCAATATTTATGTGATGCATCGACCTGAGCAGCTGACTAAAGAATTTATCATGGGTTTAATTTATCAGCGCCAGCAACGTGAATTTATTCATGGTGGGATTAATCAGGTGTTGGGATTGGAAGGAGTGGGAAAAATTCCTCTTGATCCACAGGTAACAGGTAATTGTTCTTGGGCTAATGTGGATGCCGCTGTGTGTGCCATGTTGTATTTATTGTTGAGTGTGGATGAAGGATATGACGAGGCAAAAAGTTTTGATTCGTCGGTTTTATTTTATTGTCAGTGGCAAGAGTGGGATAAAGATCGTGCGCTTGAAGAGTGTATCCAAAGTATGGGCTATTCAAGTAAAGCGCGTGTTGCGTCGAAAGTAGCAATATTGGCGGCGATTTTATTTCAAGGTTGTCAGTTTGGTATTCCTTCTGATATGGCCAGAGCAGGAAAAATTTTAGCGATGCTATCCGCGCCTACTTATTTACCCGTATTAAAATCCTATGTGAATGTGTTTGTTAAAAACCCTGCTTTGCCCGCGCATCCTTACGGCAAAAATCTCATGGAAATATTAGATTATTTTGATGTGGATTTGCGGTAGAAATTATAATGACCCCCGCATCTTCAGGTAAGAGAGGTATATAAGAAACTGTCCCCTACAGAGCTCCCACAGAGGGAATAAAAGTCATTAACAAACTAATTAAGTAAAGTGGAATATTGAGTATTTTCGTCTCTTTTTTTAGGTTCATTAATGAGGTGCGTAATAATAGAGGGGGATGATATTTATCATCATAAACTAATAAACTTTTCTTTTTGCGAGAGATGCCTGCTTTCACTTCCAGTGGTAATGCTGAAAAATCATTTTTTATCATGGAAAAATTGTCACTTCATCACTTTTTTCAAACATAAAACGTGATAATTGCTTTATAAAACGAGAGCAGGCGATAAAAACCAGTCCCTTCAGGTGCGTGAAGTTAACATACGCTATGATTTATCTTCCGCGACTACTGCCAGGCCCAAGGCCGCCTGATCGCTCATTACCACCTTGGCCCCAGCTGCCACCGCCCCCACTTTGGCCGCCGCCGCCCGAACTAGATCCATCAGGTGGGCAGCAACATCTGCTATACCCAGGCCCATGATCTTTCCCTTCAAAAATAAAATGCTCATTGCATCTACACGCCACAAAAGTATCGCCAGGTCTCGGTTCGCCAATGTGTATGGCCAATCTTATTGTGTCAGGATATCTTTGATGTCGGTTTGTATCTGAAGACCCACCATTCCCAAAGAAAGAGGGCGACGATGCTTGTGCAGCCGCCGCACTGCCAGAGGATTGGGCTGCAGCTGCACCTCCCACGATAGTTTCTTGTGAAAAACTAACCGGGCCAATCGATCTTACCAACAGCGCATCTCGCTTCATCTCGCGAAAACATGTCAAGTCAGGCGATTTATTTAACCAATAATTAAGTCCAAACTCTCGCGTTCTCAACGTATTCAATGCGCCAACAATATCTGACACCCCACCTTGTTGTATTTGTTGCTTTAATTTTATGATTTCAGTCAGCATCATCCCATCACCGTGAATATCTAGGAAAGCAGTGAGACCTCTGTCTCTGGCGCATTCTTGGTTCATTTGCGTCTGCCGCTTTCTAAATAAATCTTCCCATTGTTGTAATACGTGTAAACCTGCTTGCTTCACGGCCTCTTTTGCATCCGCTGCAAGCTGGGCTTGTCTTGCTTGCGCTGCCACAGCTGCCAGTCGTGCTTTCTCTGCGGCTACTCTTTGGGTTTCCTCATGCGTGTAAATCGTTTTAATATCATTGAGCGCGGATAAGGAATCGCCTTGTTGCCTTAATGCGCTTCGATAGGGCTCGTCATACCAGCGCGCGGCAGGCGCTTGAAGCTCGGTTATGATGCGTGCCAACTCAGCGCTCAATTTAGAAGGCTTACTATTTTCATCAACAAAATGATGGCCTTGATCGCGCAGTGCCAGCGCATCTCGCCAAGCTTGTTGCAAGTTTTCCATTTGCTGGATTTTCTGTTTTCTTTGTTCGAAGATGCCTTTGTATTGATAAAGCGCGTCTTTTCCTGTTTGCCACGCTTGATGTGCATTTCTTAAAAAATCGGAATGTTGCAATATTGCCGGATCGAGCCTCTCATAAAACCGCTGTCTTTCATCAAGGGTTGCTAATGTTTTTATTTCTGATTGAAAAGATTGTTCATCGCTCCGTAAACTGTCTCTTAGTAGCGCCACGCTTGTATGTATGTTGGAAATTATTCTAGCTTCTTCTTCGCGCACACTCGCTGCGCTAAGGGGGGTGACATAGCCGAGTGAAAAATCTGTCAATGCATTTCTGCTAATCCATTCTGCATATGACAAGGAAAATTGTTTAACTTCGGCTTCATGTGTTAAAGCGCTTAGTTGTGCGCGAAGCGCCGCTTGTTCGCTTAAGATTTCTGGCAATCTGTCTTTCACTGCTTTCCAAACAAGGAAGCGCTTACCAAAATAGCCTGAAGGCGTTGTTGTTGCTATGGGTTCAATATCTTCAATAAAAGGTGCAAACTCAGCAAGTTGTTGTTCAGAAAAATGTGTCTTGAGCGAAGTTTCAAGACGTTCTAATGCTTGTTCTGCTATCCTACGTGCGGCTGTAGTGCGCATGACTTCAGCCTGCTTAGTTTGTTCAGCGGCTGCTATGCGCTCAGCTTCAACCCTTGCGGCTTCAGCTTGTCTGGCCTGTTCGGCGGCTGCCGTGCGTGCAGCTTCAACTCTTGCTTCTTCAGCTTGCTTGGCCTGTTCAACCGCTTGCTGCGCTCTCTCCGCTTCCTCTGCTGTCAGACGTGCGCTTTCAGCTTCCCCTAATATTTCTCCCACACTCATTACAGTATTCGTGCGATAAAATGCAGCTAGCTGCTCACGAGTCGCAATCACAATAGGTTGGCCTACACCAATCCGGGAGATAAAGAAACCGCCGCCCAAACTAATCGCCATATGTACTGGGCTAAATCTCTCATCCTTGTTACCCAGGCAAACAAGCGAACCAGGGGAGAGTTCATTGCCTTGTACTTCACCTTCCCATACGTATCTATACTTTTCAGTGGGTGGGATTTGATGCGTACCTTTCATGAAATCAACAGCAAATTTATTACAATCACTCTTATCAATAGGCGTGCTAAATGATTTTAAAATATTTCTACTTTGTTCAGGTGTCAGCTGAACTGATCTTATCTGCTCATTTTCCGGGATATCAATAATCACTTGAGTGTCATGATTAATTAGCGACTTGAATTCATCTATGTGGTTTTGAATGTCTGCTAAATGAAAGGAATGCCCTTTAATCTCCACTTCGGCTTGGTGATAAGTCGATTCAGTTAAATCATCTGCCATCGGGTTAATGCGGGACAAGGTATTTAATACGCGTATATGAACAGCTTCAGTTTCTGCTCTGGGTGCCTCTGCCGCTTCTTTTGCCCTTTCAGCATGTTTAGTTGCCGCCATTCCTGCTAATTTAACACTTGCAGATGCGGCCGGTTTTCTGTAACCCGGCATGCTTGCCATGGCTGAAGCTTGTCCAGGCAAAGTGGATGTGCTTTTGTTTGAAGTGCTTGCAAGAGGCGGTTTTAAAGAATGACGAAAACCATGAAAAAACTTGGACATCGCTGACTTTAAGCGTTCCAATGCTGCAGATTTTAATTGTTCTAGTAATTCGGTAAGCGCGGCTAAGACACCTTCATTGTCTAAATCAATACCTGGATTAACAGCATCGTCAAACTGCGTATACGTGCCTTTTGCTTCTTTATATTCTGCCTTAATAAAGATGGCTTCTATTAACGCCTGTAAATGTTCACCCCGAGGCTGATAGTGGCCAGACCAATTATCGATCGCAATAATTTTTCCATTTGCAACGGTGATCCGTCCAGCTGCAAAGACTGCTTTGCCCCGCGCTAAACTGCTATGGTAAGCGCGTACTCTTTCGCCATGAGATAGCGCAGCGCCCGTTGGTGCACATTCATCAGGGAGTGGATCATCATTTGCTAGAACAAATTCCTCACCAATAGATAAACCATCCCGGGTAATGACATAGTTGAATGTTTCAAATATGACTGGCACTGCCGGACCATACATTGCAGTTCCATCTTCACATCCTCTCTTTCGTATTTCTGAAATACTCAGTGGGCGGATGGATGATTGATCGTTCCTAATATCGGGCCTCAGATTATGAAAGAGTGGGGCGTCGAGTGGTACTGCTAGAGTGGGCGCAGCGTCAGCACTGGCAGCAGCGGCGGAAGTGGGAGGAAGCATACAAAACCTTAAGGCTTAAATAGATAGGCCGGGATTGTACAATAATAAATCATTAAAGGCCATGCGCGCAGGGCCTTGTAGGTTACAAAAAGAGGGGAGGTAAAAGAGAACCCATCAGGCTTCTTTTAATAATTGTTGCACAGTCTGACCGCGCTTACTTATTTACCCGTATTAAAATCCTATGTGAATGTGTTTGTTAAAAACCCTGCTTTACCTGCGCATCCTTACGGCAAAAATCTCATGGAAATATTGGATTATTTTGATGTGGATTTATCGCGGTAGGGGATTTTCTATTCGGCTATGTCGCTATTTTTTTCCCACTCTTTTTCTTCTGAAAGATTTCTTTTTTTGCTTGCTAGCAAAGATTGGCGTTTTGCTTCATTGGCCAGTTTTGAGTGAGATGTCCCTGTTTTTTGTAGCTCAGCCCCCTGGCCGTTATGACTTCTCTCATCCTCCGGTGCCTCATTGCGAGCTGCGCGAAGCAATCCAGATCGATGTGGATTGGTGGTGGTGATGGATTGAGGCATATTGTCTATTCTCGGTGGGGAATGCAACACAAAGTATTGAAGTGTATTTGTGTTTTATCAAGTTGTCTCTAAGAGAGGGCTATAATTAACGCTCGATTTTATTTGCCAAGTGTGTCTACATAGTAGATACTTAAGGAAATTAATGAGGGGATTAATCCATGCGAGTCCGAACAACCATTCAAAAATGGGGGAATAGTTTGGCGTTGCGCTTAACAGGGCCACTTCGTTCCATTCCGCATTTTGAAGAAAACATGCTGGTAGAAATTGATGTCGATGAACATAGCATTCAAGTCTACCCAGTAGCCACTAAAAAGCCACCCCGTTTTAAAGAAAAGGATCTGCTGCAAGGATTAACGGCAAAAACTTCACATGCAAACGAAGTTTTTTATCCGACGCTAAAAGAATTGGGTGAATAAGCAATGCAAAAAATATATTTTCCTGCGCGTAATGACATTATCTGGTTGGATTTTGAGCCCACCAAGGGGAAGGAAATCGGAAAGTATCGACCCGCCTTTGTTTTATCATCGCGGGAATATAACAAACAAACTGGTCTGCTAATTTGCTGTCCTATCAGCACCAGTATAAGGGGACATCAAACAGAGGTTATCCTAACTAATTTAGAAACGCCTAGCGTTGTCGCAGCAAGCATTATTCAAACACTTTCATGGAAAGAACGAAAAGTGAAATTCATTGGCTTTGCTAATGAGGGCATTCTCGAAGAAGTTCTTTCTCGCCTACTGCCACTGATAGGCGCAGAACACATGTTTTCTTGATTTTGCCCGAATTTAAAACTTGCCTTACCCCTTATTATATACCCCTTGTACCTGAAGGTGCTGGTTTTTGAGTTTGTCTTTTCCTCAATGTAAAACTTTCTCTCGCTCGCAATAGAGTAGATTATTACTCGTTCGAGAAAGCATTTTACCTTGCAAAAAATACTTTCTCAAAAACCAGTCCCTTCAGGTACAAGGGGTACATTCTAAACCCCGCTACCCGAAGGTAAGCGTTCACGCCCCCGCTGGGATCGTGACAAAAAATGTGGGCATTTCACCTGCAAAATATTTCTGAATTGCATCCTGGATAAAACCGAATACGTCGCAGCTGTGCTGCTTACAGGTTGCTGTTACTGAAAATATCCGC
>JACREE010000039.1 GCA_016218405.1 Gammaproteobacteria bacterium | reverse complement strand
CCATTGCTTGTGCCGAAATAGCAAAACATGGGTATATACCTCAGAGATTCTGGGCGAACCCACTTATGCCCGTGTAAAACCCTCATGTGATCAAAAAAAATCATTTATGGCCTAGCCGGTTAAAAAAACCACATCTATCACAGTTCATCTCACACTAAATAATGCTTGTTTCTGCACAAAAAACAACCTTAAAAACACTCGGACGTAGGGTGGGCAAAGGAGCGTTAGCGACGTGCCCACCAATGTACGATCTACACTGTAACGTGATTTGAAATCAAGGATACAGTCTGGAATGCAACAATGCGCCATCATAATTAAGATGGCGCAGGCAATTCACCGGTAATATATTTCTCCGGATCCAATGTGAATGCTAACAAATAATCCCAGCCCACAAAAATAAACGTGCGCAAGTTGGCACGTACATTTTCCCATAGATGCTTTTTGCTTCCGAAATGCTGACGGCAAGCCTGATAGACCTTATCTGTTAACTCATAAACCTGATGAAATGAGAAGGCAATCAAGGTTAATAAATAAAAATTGAAACACAGGTTTTTGTCGCCATGCCCATACGAGTGATCGATGGCATACCCCTGATTCTTCAATGTATTAAAGCACTCGTTTTCCAACTTCCAGCGACACCGACCACCTCGTGCCAGTATGGCTGCATTTTTGTGTGTGATCTCAATATCAGTGACCCAGCTGTTGTGATAACTACGCTTTTCTTTTCCATTTTTGCCTGTAGAGTACACTTTTACATCAAGATAATTGACTTGGATCGCCTTCTCGCCACCATGCAATGGGACATTGTTCATCCACTGATAAACATAGCGAACATTCAATTTCTTTGGATCAATTGTTTCATATTGATTCAGCTGCGGATAAGCGTTCAGCCAGTCCATCAGGTAAACATGGCTTTCAGGCTTGGCAACAAACAGGTAATGCATCCGAGCGGCTAGCGTATCTTCGATAATGGGCTGCCTTGAAAACAGATCATCCCCACCCAGAATGATGCCAAGCTGCGGATGGGCTTTTCGAAGCTTAGGAATTAACCGTTTGCCAGCATTCATCTCACAATCTTGCTTCGTGGCTCCATCTGTATTACGGATTTCTTCCGGCATTAATGGGATAACCTGCTTCATATCCGGATGCATAATCGCTATCTGTAGCGCTTTGTGCGAGTACCTTACCCCTGAATCCTCTTCGCCTGAGTAAAGCTCTTCCATCTCTACTGCTGTCGGTTCAACAGATAAATCACGTGCGAGTTTCTTTTTTGATTTTGTTCTCAGACAGCGGTCACAGAAGCAGGCATAAGACGAAAAATAGTCTGTGGCATCCATGGGGATGTAGTACAGCCCATCTAATAATTTATATTGAGCCAAGTGTTTACCACGTTGGAGATAGTGTGTGTAGTCATCAAAAAACGAACCAAAATAGTCACTATCGACTCCATCGATGATGGTGCGAAGCTGCGTCGATTCGGGAATTGATTTGATATCGAACAGGGTTTGTAAATTGCTTTTGTGGTGTTTTTTTTCCAGCCGTTTTTGAAATTGCAGCAATGACGGATCCTGGAAATGCATACAGGCGAAACCGCTCATCAATGCATCGTGTGCACTATATGTGATTTTATTGCTTTGCCTGTGCTCCGGTATTTGATTAAAGCAAGACGACAACATCGTTCTCATCCCATTAAATCCTAAATGTTTTTTTGGCTTCATGCCGATTACAACCTTCTACATATTATTTACTTATAATTGTGGGCGTGCGCCGCGAAGCCCACTCTGCATCTTACTCATTTAACAACTGATTTTTTACCACATCTGCTTTACCATTACATCCCCAATTAATGTCGTAAAATCCTCGTGTAACATGCTGCTTGAATGTGCTGCTATCCCAGTCGTATGGTTTTTTCACATAGCCATGTTTCACCGGATTGTAATGAATGTAGTCAAGGCACCGGTGCAAATCATCTTCATCACGAATCAGATGCTCCCAAAATCGTCGTTGCCAGATTGTCTTTTCGCGTCGTTGATTTGTTGAGCTATCCATACCAATAGAAAAATACCGTTTCAGCATATTCCATCGAATCGAAAAGTTACCATCATTTTCTGGAAGTCGCCAAATACAATGGAGATGATCGGGCATTATAACCAATCCATCCATGCGATAGGGGCGCTTGTCTCTAACATATCGAAAGGCCTCTTTTAAACGGCTTAATGCCGGCTCTTCACATAACAGCGGCTGACGATCATAAGTGACGACTGTAAAAAAATACGTGCCACCTTTTACAAACAAACGATGATAATCGCTCATGATTCGAAACTTGTCCATGGTTGGTTGGATTGTGGTGGGCACGTCGCTGGCGCTCCTTTGCCCACCCTACGACAGATCCGGTGGTAACGCCATGAACATATCCATACGGTCGATATTATCGTTAATTTGGCTTCAAGGATAGAAAAACTGTGCGAAAGAATAATTTAAAAATAGGTTGAAACGCGCTACAGTATTGGACTGTTCAACTCATCCATAATTGCTGATAAAATCCAGTTTGGCTAGCGACATGATTTGTGATCGGTTAATCTCTAGTTTTTGTTTAAACGGGAATGTATCCAGGCTCCACTCCCACGGTATTTTGGCCTGTTTGAT
>JACREE010000004.1 GCA_016218405.1 Gammaproteobacteria bacterium | reverse complement strand
GCCAATTTATTCCAAAGATTGGGCATTATATTCTCCCTAATTTAATTGCAGGAAAGAGAAGGTCGGGAGTGCACAATGATGGGCCAGTCACCCCGCCTTCAGTCTTTTTAAAGGTAGTATACTTTGGGTCGTTATGCCCACCCTCCGGGGCGTCATTGCTTCCCCCACCCTCCGGGGCGTCTTTGCGAGCGGAGCGAAGCAATCCATCATCCAAAACTATAAAATAAATCTTTCCATCGCGATTGTTTTGATGAGTTAATTGACGGCAGGCCTTAGTAATCGTGGTAGTTCATTCACCATATACAGTGGTACAGATAAAATATTATTTGAAATCGAGAGTGGCGCTTGTGAAAAACGGATGCCCGTGTTGCAAGGGTGTTCGAGCATGTACTGTTTTAAAGACTTTAGTTTCCCTAATTTCCCGGATTTTACTTCGGCAGGATAAATTTTATTATCAATGACGATGATATAATCAACTTCTGCTGTGCCGTGACCATCGCGCGCCCAAAAATATAATTTCGATTTTTCATAAGACGGTGAATAGGCTAATAATTCTTGGCCGATAAATTGTTCTGCGAGGGCGCCTTGGTTTAGAAGCATCACATCCTCATTAAGTAACAAGCTCGCATCCAACTGATTAAAACGTTTTACTAAACCCACATCAATAAAGGTTAATTTGAATTTTTTTTCATTAAGGGTAGCGTCAAGTGGCAAGCCTTGTGCCGTGGTTGCATGGATGCGATGTAAAATTCCGGCCGCCTCTAGAGTAGATAAAGCCTCTTTCAAATCTTTTGAGCGGGAATCAGGATCAATTTTATTATATTTAATTTGTTGACCAATCATGAGTGGAACTTGTTTAAAACAAGCTTGTAAATAGTTGGGATTTGAAAAAATGGCATAGTGTCCAAAATCATTTTCATAAGTTTGAATGATGCTTGCCTGAATTGATTGTACGTTGAGCATTTGCTGATTTGTTTTATAGCTACTGATGGCTTCCGGCATGCCGCCTAAGAGTAAATATAATTTTAACTGCTTTAGTAAATGTTCATGAATGGCAGGTGGAATGGGATTGTCAAGAGTTGCATTTTCTAGATAGCTAATAAGTTCAGGATTAAATGCAATTAAAAATTCTCTAAAAGAGAGTGGATATAAATATAAAAAGGATACCCTGCCAACCGGCATACGATAATCTGATTTTTTGAGGGCAAGCTCTAATAATGAGCCAGCACCGATAACATGTAGTTGTGGCATTTTTTCTTTAAAATAGCGCAGCGCTTGAATTGCTTCGCCACAATCTTGAATTTCATCTAAAAATAAAAGTGTTTTTTCAGGCGTAATTTTTTGTTGGCTGATGGCTGAGATTGCATCACATATTTCCTGTGGCTTTAAAGAATGGAAACATTTTTTATATTCTGGTGATAATTCAAAATTAATAGTCACAACATTATCAAAATACTCGTCACCAAAGCTCTCTACCAGGCTTGATTTGCCCACTTGCCGAGCACCTCGCAGCAGTAGCGGTTTGCGATTCCTGCTTTTTTGCCATTCAATCAATTCTTTTTTGAGGTGACGTTCTAACATGACCATTCAGAGCCCCATTATATTATAAAACAGGGCTTGATTTTATCATTTATATGTAAAAATGGGTACCTGTTTTGACAAAAATTACAAAGCCCCCCACTGTGGCGCATCATTGCATACTCTAGCTCGGAGGGGGGGCAAGCGGTCCCCCATACCTTTCCTAGACACTGTCGTTGGGTGGCGCCTTACTTACCCTGCTGATTCGACTGTGGATTTTCATATATCTCCAATATCCCCTCCCTCTCCATCTGCTGTTGTTGCGGAGTGAGCCTCAGCTGATCGATCTGTTGCGGAGTGAGCTGTTGCGGCTCCCCCTGCTCCGGTTGCGCCGTGGGGTCAACCGCAAAAGCCGGGGCGGCGAGCAAACTAGACAGTGTTAAAACAGCCAATTTATTCCAAATCTTAGACATAATTTTCTCCCTAATTTAACTGCAGGAAAGAGAAGGTCGAGAGTGCGTAATGATGGGCCAGTTATCGAATTTCTAGCTTTTTTAAATGTAGCATACTTTAGGGAGGATATTGCGAGCGGAGGGGGTGGGGTAATGACACCCCGAGGTGATGACACCTCGGAGAGCAATGTTGATTTAACGTTTTATTGTTCAGATGGATTTTTATCTGTCGTTGCGACTTCAGTTGTTTTTTCTTTATCTTTATCGCCTTCAGCTGCTTTTTCTTTGTCGCCGTCAGCTTTAACTTCCGCAGCTTCTTTAGCTTCTTTCTTGTGAGTTTTTTGCTTGTGATGTTTCTTTGCTGCTTTCTTTTCTTCTTTCTTTTCTGATGTGGCGTCAGCGGGTTTTGCATCAGCCGCAGCCGCCGCAGTTTGTTCTTGCGGAGCTGGAGTACCAGTAGTATCTTCAGCAAAAGCGGGGGAAACGAGCAAACTAGAAACAGCTAAAACAGCCAATTTATTCCAAACGTTAGACATGATTAATCTCCACAATGATTGTTTTTGGTAAGTGTTTACAAATGGTTGATCTGAAATAAGGCAAAAATGATCACATGTGTTTCGCCGTTTCAGACGTGACAGGTATAATACCCACTCCCTGCTCTGAAGTGAAGCGGTTTTGGTGTGTCTCTATGTTAAGTCATCTTTTCTCTACTGCGCCCATGCTGGATTATTCAGATACGCATTGCCGCTATTTTTGGCGCCTTTTTACGCCGCATGCCTTGCTATATACCGAAATGATTCATGTGAATGCGATTTTACACGGGAAAAAAGCACATTTTCTGTCATATGAGCCTCAAGAACACCCACTTGCTTTGCAATTGGGTGGGCATGAACCGCAGGCTTTAGCGCAATGTGCGCAATATGCACAAGATGAAGGTTTTGATGAGGTGAATTTAAATGTCGGTTGCCCGAGTGACCGTGTACAGTCGGGTTCTTTTGGGGCCTGTTTAATGCGAGAACCTGAGCGTGTCGCGGAAGGGGTGGCCGCGATGCGTGCAAAAGTATCGATTCCTGTCACGGTTAAAACGCGCATTGGGGTGGATCAAGAGGATTCCTATGAATTTCTCAGTCAATTTGTTTCTTGTGTGGCAGAGGCAGGTTGTGAGGTGTTTATTATCCATGCTAGAAAAGCGTGGTTGAAAGGCTTATCCCCCAAACAAAATAGGGATATTCCGCCTTTAAATTATGAACGTGTTTACCAGTTGAAGCGCGATTTCCCTAAGCTACACTTTGTTTTAAATGGTGGCATCAAGGATTGGGATACGGCTAAACTAGCGCTGGTGCACCTAGACGGTATCATGATAGGACGTGAGGCGTGTGCAAATCCTTATTTTTTGGCGGAATTAGAACAACAGCTTTATCACACGTCTTTGCCGACTCGACGCGCGATCCTTGAGCGTTATTTAGATTATATTGATTTGAAATTATCAAACGGGGTGCATCATAAAAAATTGTTAAAACCACTGATGGGTTTATTTCACGCTCAAAAAGATGCACGAGTGTGGCGCGGACTGCTTTCTCAGCCTGACTTTTCGATTGAATTATTTCGTAAATTTATTTTAATGAATGAAAGGATCTAATTAACATGACTTCTCAAAAAACAGCGATAAATCCAACACGTGAACAAGATTTTGCACAATGGTATCAAGAAGTCATCAGTGTGGCCGATTTAGCAGAGCATTCAGCGGTGCGTGGTTGCATGATCATCAAACCTTGGGGCTACGCGCTTTGGGAAAACATTCAAAAATCTTTAGACAAAATGATCAAAGAAACAGGCCATCAAAATGTCTATTTTCCTTTGCTGATTCCACTCAGCTTTTTGGAAAAAGAAGCCAAACATGTAGAAGGTTTTGCAAAAGAATGTGCGGTAGTCACCCATCATCGTTTGGAATCAAACGGAAAAGGGGGCTTGATGCCCAGTCCAGATGCACAATTAGCTGAACCTATGATCATTCGTCCTACGAGTGAAACGATTATTGGGCAGGCAATGTCAAAATGGGTGCAATCTTATAATGACTTACCGATTTTGATTAATCAGTGGTGCAATGTGATGCGTTGGGAAATGCGTACGCGTCTTTTTATACGTACGTCCGAATTTTTGTGGCAAGAAGGGCACACGGCGCATGAAACGCAAGATGAAGCCGTGAATGAAACGTTAATGATGTTGGATGTGTATGAAAAACTGGCTCAAGATTACCTGGCTATCCCCGTGATTAAAGGTGAAAAAACACCTTCGGAACGTTTTCCAGGGGCGGTGGATACGTATTGCATTGAAGCGATGATGCAAGATGGTAAAGCCTTGCAAGCCGGTACGTCGCATTTCTTGGGACAAAATTTTTCATCGGCTTATGACATTAAATGCATGAACAGACAACAACAAATGACGCATGTGTTTACCACGTCTTGGGGATCATCTACGCGCTTAATCGGTGCGTTGATCATGACGCACAGTGATGATGATGGATTGGTCTTACCACCGCGTATTGCACCCGAACAGATTATAATTATTCCGGTGGTGATGAAAGAAGAAGACAGAAAATTGATCGAAGAGTATTGCCAAAGTTTGGCTCAAGATTTACGAAAAATAGCGTGTTTTGATGAATCTATACGGGTTGGCATCGATAAAACAGCGCGTCGAGCGGGCGAAAAATTTTGGGGGGCCGTGAAAAAAGGCATACCTGTGCGTATTGAAGTCGGTAAACGCGAAATAGAAAATGATGCCTTATCACTTTCTCGACGTGATAAACCGGCTAAAGAAAAAACGACACAAAATCGACAAACCTTATTAGAAAAGATGAGTGCTTTGTTAGTTGAAATACAGCAACAGTTATTTCAACGTGCACTTGATTTTCAGCAAGCACATACACGACGGGTGACCACCTTAGCGGAGTTAAAAGCGGTGTTTTCGGGGGATGAAAATGCGCGTAATGAGTTTGTCTTGGCACATTTTGATCCTTCTGCTGAAAATGAAGCGGCGATACTTCCTTTGTTGAAAGAATTGAAAATCACGACACGGTGCTTGCCATTCGGTTATCAAGATGAAGAGGGCGTGTGTATTTTTTCTGGAAACAAAACTTGTCATCAGGTTATTTTAGCTCGGGCTTATTAGGAGTATAGGATGAATACCATACGCAAGGATGCACATATTACCCCTGACTTTGAGTTGTTATTAAGATTGATTCCTCGTCCCAATGAAACCAATGTGGCGGGGGATATTTTTGGCGGCTGGTTGATGTCACAAATTGACATCGCGGGGGCGTTGATTGCGGTTGAAAAAACAAATGGTCCGGTGGTAACAGTCGCGGTTAAGGAGTTGACGTTCTTAAAACCCATCTATGCTTACGACCTGGTGAGTTTTTACGGAAAAATTGAAAAAATCGGCACGACATCTATTACGGTTAAGATAAAAGTATTTGCGCAGCGTCGTGATACTTTCCATCACGGTATAGAAAAAATCTCAGACGCAACGTTGGTCTATGTAGCGGTTGTAAAACCAGGTGAGAAACGAAAAATTCAAGAGGTAGCTTGATGTCAAAGGAAACGGATTTATTTTGTTGGGAAGATCCCTTTTTATTGGAAGATCAATTAAGCGAAGAAGAAAAAGAGGTGCGTGATACTGCTAGACGTTTTTCTCAAGAATTTTTAGCACCACGTGCGAACGTTTTTTTTCGCGAGGAACATTTTGATCCGATTGTGCTAAGAGAAATGGGTAAAGCAGGTTTGTTAGGCGCAACGATCAAGGGATACGGTTGTGCGGGCGTGAATTATGTTTCTTATGGATTGATCGCACGTGAAGTTGAATCTGTTGATTCGGGTTTTCGTTCTGCATTGAGTGTGCAATCCAGTTTGGTGATGTTGCCTATTTTTTTGTATGGCAGTGAACAACAAAAACAAACTTATTTACCCAAATTGGCTGCAGGTGAATGGATCGGTTGTTTTTGTTTGACAGAAGCTGATCATGGTTCTGATCCTGCTTCAATGGAAACACGTGCAAAAAAAGGAAAAAATGCCTACCTTTTATCAGGAAGTAAAATGTGGATTACCAATGCGCCTCTGGCAGATGTCTTTATTGTGTGGGCGAAAAATGAAGAAGGTCGCATTCGTGGTTTTATTTTAGAAAAAGGCATGAAAGGACTGACAACATCGCTTATAAAAAATAAGTGGAGCTTGCGTGCATCTGCGACAGGGGAAGTTGTATTAGATGAAGTGGAAGTACCTTTTGATCGCATGCTGCCTTTGGCCGAAGGTTTGCGTGCTCCTTTGGCGTGTTTGGATAATGCGCGTTATGGTATTGCCTGGGGTGCATTAGGTGCAGCTGATTTTTGTTGGAAGCAAGCGCGAAATTATGTGTTAGAGCGAAAGCAGTTTGGTCGACCCTTGGCGGCCATGCAGTTAGTCCAAGAAAAATTAGTGGATATGCAGACGCAAATTAATTTAGCGCTGCAAGCTGTGTTAAGGGTGGGGCGCATGAAAGATCGTCAGCTTGCTTCGACCTCGTTAATTTCGCTGATTAAACGTAATTCGAGTAAAATCGCATTGGATGTGGCACGTGAAGCAAGAGATTTGTTGGGGGCCAATGGGATCACGGAAGAATATCAAATTATGCGACACATGATGAATCTTGAAACGGTTAAAACGTATGAAGGAACTTTAAATATTCATACGCTTATTTTAGGTTTGGCTCAAACGGGTATCCAAGCTTTTAAACCGCTGTAAGCAGGGAATGAGTGTATGCAGAGAGAGTCGTTAAATTATGATGTCGTGATCGTGGGTGCAGGGCCGGCAGGATTGAGTTGTGCCATTCGTCTCAAACAAAATAATCCCGCTTTGTCTGTTTGTGTATTGGAAAAAGGTTCGCAAGTGGGCGCGCAAACGCTTTCAGGCGCGGTTTTGGATCCCATCGCATTAAACGAATTATTTCCTGATGGCTTACAGCGTGAAGCTCCTTTACGTGTGCCTGTTCAGCATGATTTTTTTCTTTTTCTCACAAAAAATAAAAAATTTTCTTTGCCTGTTCCACCTCAAATGAAAAATGCAGGGCATTATATTATTAGTTTGGGTGAATTGTGTCAGTGGTTGGCGCAACAAGCTGAACAACTAGGTGTGGATGTTTTTCCTGGTTTTGCGGCCAGCGCCTGTTTGTTTGCAGATAATGAAGTCAAAGGTGTCATCACGGGTGATAAAGGGATCGATAAAACGGGCCATAAAACCGATCGTTATCAACCTGGTATTGAATTACATGCGAGGCAAGTGGTGTTGGCAGAAGGGTGTCGAGGTTCGTTGACGAAAGAAATCATTAAACGATTTGATTTGGTGAAAAACAGTCAACCCCAAACTTATGGTATCGGGATAAAAGAATTATGGGAGGTAGATTCACCTTTCTACAAAGCGGGAACAGTATTGCACAGTGTGGGTTGGCCGCTTGATTTTCAAACTTACGGCGGATCATTTCTTTATCATGCAGATAAAAATCGTGTCGCGGTAGGATTCGTGGTGGGCTTGGATTATCGCAATCCTTATTTAAATCCTTTTGAAGAATTTCAACGCTTTAAAACGCATCCTGCTATTTTGCCTTTATTTCAAGGCGGAAAGCGTTTGTGTTACGGTTCGCGCGCACTTACAGAAGGAGGCTTGCAATCTTTGCCTGCACTCACTTTTCCAGGCGGGCTTATCATCGGTGATGCGGCTGGATTTTTGAATGTACCTAAAATAAAAGGGAATCATACCGCCATGAAGTCGGGCATGTTGGCTGCAGATGCACTTTCTCAAACAATTGAAAAAAATCAAAAAGAAGCCTTAACTTATCCAATTTTGCTGAAACAATCTTGGTTGTGGAAAGAATTATATCAAGCAAGAAATATTCGTCCTGCTTTTCGTTATGGATTAGTAGCCGGTTTAGGTTATGCCGCGTTAGATACGTATGTTTTACAGGGTCGTGCACCTTGGACTTTTTCACAACATCGCGACGATCAATCGTTAGTATTGGCAAAAAAAGCAAAAAAAATAGCCTATCCTAAACCAGATAACAAAGTGACATTTGATAAGCTTTCTTCTGTGTATCTCTCGAATACGCATTATGCAGAAAACCAACCTTGTCATTTAAAATTACTGAATCCTGAGCGTGCGATTCAAATTAATTATCAACACTATGATTCACCCGAAACACGTTATTGTCCTGCTGGGGTTTATGAGATTTTATTTTCCTCGAATAAAACACCTTACTTGCAGATTAACTCAGGCAACTGTATCCAATGTAAAACCTGTGACATCAAAGATCCCACACAAAATATCAATTGGGTTCCCCCCGAAGGCGGGGATGGACCGAATTATACGGGGATGTGAGATATACCCCTTCAGGTACGAGGGGTAAATACTTCACGCAAAAAAAGGGGGGGCTGAGCTTACAATAAAATCAAGAATGAAAGCGTTTTTGCTAATTAAGGGAAGTTCATTTTCATTAATTAATCTACTTGCTTAATAAATATCTTTAAGTTAAAGTTTATCCTAATTAAGGAAAGTCGGTTTTTCTTAATTAATGGAGGAAGCATGACGGCATATTCAGAACGTGTAGGTAAGTACATTCGTAGTTCGGTTACAGGTGAAGCATATAGCGCTTATGTGCCCAAGTCACTGCCTCCTACACCTTCTATAGAGATGGAGAAAATATACCCACTATTAGATCAAGCAAATATAGCGCTTGGTAGACTGGATGGGTTAAGTATTATTTTGCCTGATCCTTCCCTTTACCTTTATATGTATATCCGAAAAGAAGCTGTTTTGTCTTCCCAAATCGAAGGGACTCAATCCTCTCTATCAGATTTGCTCTTATTTGAAAATGAAGAAACAGCGGGGGTGCCTAATAAAGATGTAGTTGAAGTATCAAATTATGTTGCTGCTATGGAGCACGGATTAAAGCGTATTCAAGGTGGTTTTCCACTCTCACTTCGTTTAATTCGCGAAATGTACGAGGTTTTATTAAACAAAGGTCGCGGTAGCTCTAAACAGCCTGGCGAATTTCGTCGCTCTCAAAACTGGATCGGTGGCACTCGTCCAGGAAATGCTAAATTTGTTCCACCACCACCAGAAAAATTAATGGATTTATTAGGGGAATTAGAAAAATTTTTACATGACGAAACGGTGAAGTTACCAACGTTAGTTAAAGCAGCCTTAGCACATCATCAATTTGAAACACTCCATCCTTTTTTAGATGGAAATGGACGTTTGGGTCGACTGCTAATTACGTTTATATTGTGTGTCGATGGCATCATGAGTCAGCCTTTGCTTTATCTCAGTTTATATTTTAAAACGCATAGACAAGCTTATTATGATCACTTGCAACTTGTTCGAGAAACCGGTGATTGGGAAGAGTGGTTACAATTTTTTCTTAAAGGTGTTATTGAGACTGCTAATCAGGCTGTTTCTACTGCTCAAGCTATTTTAAATCTTTTCACAGAAGACAGAAAAAAAATAGAAGCCATTGGTAAGCCATCAGCCTCTACACTCATAGTGCATCATTATTTAGAGCGACATCCAACTACCGATAGTAAAAAGATCGTTGAGAATTGCCATCTTTCTTTGCCTACTGCAATTAAATCGCTTAATCATCTGATAAAACTTGGGGCAGTAACGGAAATTACAGGCAAAGCACGTAATAAGATTTATGTTTACCAAAAATATCTTAATATTTTAAGTGAGGGTACGGTACCAATCCAAGAGTAATAATATAGTGATGGTCATGTTTAATATTCCCGTACGGTAATATACTTCACGCGCCTGAGTTTTCTGTTTTTTGGCATCCCAATCAGGGCTCATCTCAACTGTTAAAAAATGTTTGCATATGAATAACTATGCGCACATTTTTTAACAGTCAATCTGAACCCTGCTTGAGCGCTAAAAAACCGAAAACTCAGGCGCGTGAAGTATATCAGGAGAGTTTATGAGAAAAATCAATAAAAAATTACCGATCGGGAATGTTTTATGTGCGTCCGGGGCCCTGGGGTTCATCCCTTTGTGCGTCTGGAGTAGCACCGCCAGAAAGGTTTCTCATGGGGATATCCATGACAGGCTTGTTGCTGGTTCCTGTGGGTGCCGGTGAGGCTGTAGGCACGGATATTAAATGAGGCCTGTCGCTATCAGCGACGGTCTGTCCTGCCAAGTCCTTCTTGAGTGCTTCACTTTTTTGGGCCCGTCGATCATGGCTGCCGCTGATTCTATTGACTAAGGCTGCCCACCAACTTGTCTTGCGTGCACGTTGATATTGAGTTTGAATAGCGGCAAGTTGAGTGTTAATTTCCTTACTTAATGTAGATAAGGCGTCTTTGTCGTTTAAATGAGGGCTGTGTTCTTTAGGGATGAGTTCTTTGATTTTTTCACAGGCTGCATTAATTGCTTTTCCCCACTTTGTCAGGGCGCTCAAACCACCCACTTCTAGCTCCATGACGTCCCATTTCAAGTTGTCCATTTTTTTCAGTAAGGGATCGGTTATCCATCGTCTCCCTGTTGTGTTTTCGAAGTTTTTTATGGCAACCGTCTCTAATGCTTTATTGAGGGGTTCAATATTAGTTTTGGAGACAAATAAGATCTTATCTTTGTCTTCGAGACGACACAGTTGTTGGATGGCATTTTTGTCTTTTTCTGATAATGTTGAAGTTGCTTCACCTGTTTTTGTGACGAGCACATGCACTGGGGCATCGGGTGCTAAATCCCGAACGGTAGTCATGAAATGTTTTAATGTGTGTTCTTGCTCAGCCAGTGATTTTGTGCCGTCCACACATAAAAAAACAGCATCGACAGGGTGGAGGCGTTTGAGTTGATACGTCATGTCTTCTGTGCCGGTTGGGGCCTGAATACGAAATTGAGCGTTGATTTCATTCTTGCCCACATCCCCAGAATAGCCTTTGCTGAAAATGACAAAATCGGCTGGATTAGTAATAGTAGGCACAAGCTCAGCTAAAAGCGTGGTCCGCCCTGTTTTGGCGGCACCCAACATAAGAATTCTTGGCTTAGATGAATAATTTGGCATAACCTCCTCCCTTTGATGTGTTGTCAATTCTCCCTCTTTTTCACTCTAGTTGGGGATTCTTAAGTCAAGTTGAATTAATATATTGTTCAGGATAAAAGCGTAGTCTTTATTTTCTTGAATTAAGGTAAAAAGGGTAAATTTGATGCCGCTCAATGATTTACGTGAAAAATTTAAAAAATGGGCTGTGCTACCGCCTGAGCCTGCGGGAGCGTTATTAACGTGCTGTGGGGTGCTGGAGGACATTCTTTTTCAAGAGAAAACAACTCGCTTAGCTGAAATTTGGGCTGAGAATAGCGCGTTGATTGATGAGGGAGAGGTTCCATCAGGGATTAAATCTTTATGCATGGATTGGCTTTTAGCCAGAATTGAAAATTTATCAACCCTGGCTGAAAAAATACATCAGGTGGCAATATTAAAGAAAACCCTGGCTTCAGAGGAGGGGACTTTTTTGGGGCTATCAGAACTTGCGCTTTTGCAGATGGAAGTTGATGTTTTATCCTCTTTTCAACATTTCTATGAAGAATGCGAAAAACAGCTTTTGCTAATGATGCCTCCTTTGTCTGCGCAAGAAGAGCAAGCTGCTGTTTCAGCTGATGAAAATAAAGTAAATCTTCCCGATTTAAAGCGGGAAATAGAAATGGAATATGATGATCATTCTGATGATTTATCCGAAAAAATTAATACTCAAAAAAATGAAATTTCAATTAAACTGATATCAAAAAAAACAGAATGTAATGTATTTAAAGAGAGTTTAAAGGATGACTATCCGAAAACCTTAAGTGAGTTGTTCGGGGAAATAGTTAACTTACCTTCAACTGCCCAAGAAAATGTTTTGTGTTGTTATATGATGCTAGGGCCATTAGCCCATCAAGCAATGGAATCCTATTCTGGTTGTGAAAATTTTTTAAATATTGAAATTTTATCGCCAAAATTGGGGCATATTTCTCGTGTTTTTGAACGATTGATTCAAGTTGTTCGCGCAGAACGTGAAGCAATGGGAGAAAACCCAATTTTAAAAAATGAAATAAATGCTTTGTATTGTTATAAAATTTTTTATGAAGAATATAAAAAATGGCATGAGGAAAGGGGGGGTGAAGAAGAAGTTTTAGATAAAGTTTGTCAAAAAATAGATTTTTTAAAAAAACAATTAGGTTTGTCAGAAGATTTTTCTGATTCAGTTCTAACGGTGCGTTCTTTTGTTGAAAAAATCAGTTGTTCGTCTTATAGAAGATGTGTGGCTATTTGTGATGTTAACAAAGAAGGCTTGTCTGAATTAATTAAACACTCTGTCGATCTTCTTTTTTTTGTTTCTATCTCTCCCCTTGATAAATGCAGGATTGTTTTTGATTTTTTCAAAAATGACTTTTCTAAATTATTTAAAACATCACAGGATATTGGTAATTTTTTACATTACTTATCTTTTGAAAAATGCAAATTTGTTTGTGATGTCCTCAGAGAAGATTTTCTTAAATTAATCAAGACAAAACAAGATTTTTGTACTGTTTGTGAGAGCATATCTTCTGAACAGAGTGAAGTTTTTTGCCTGGCTATTCAAACAGGTTTGCCGGGATGGGTTGACTCGTGTCAAGATTTTCATGATATTTTTCGTTTTTTATCTCTTGAACAACAAGCAAAATTTTTTCTTTCTATCAGGGATCGTTTGCCTAAATTAACTAAAAATAGACGGGATCTGGATGATATTTTTTCGCCATTATCTCCTGAACAATGTATAGAAGCTTGTCATGCTATTGAAGGAAATTTGTTCAAATTTATTAATAAGCCTATCTATTTTTATAATTTTCTTTGTGATTTATCCCCTGAACAATGCAGGGCTATTCTTGGTGTTATTAAATATCGCTTACCTGAATTAATTAAAACAACAAAAGATTGGGGTAAGATTTTTTATTCTTTGCCGAATAGGCTACGTAATTCTGCTTTCGGTGCGTTAAAATATTAT
>JACREE010000037.1 GCA_016218405.1 Gammaproteobacteria bacterium | reverse complement strand
TTTTTTTAAAGCTTAACCCGAGTTTAATAGCTAAAAATTAAAAAAATCTGAAGATTTTTTAGATAAGATAAAAATACACTCCAGCAGCACACATACTCTCATTATCTTCCTCTCAGTATCTTCAAGTACGAGGGGTATATACCCCTCGTACCTGAAGATGCTGGTTTTTGAGTTTGTCTTTTCCGCAAGGTAAAACTTTCTCTCGCTCGCAATAGAGTAGACTATTACTCGCTCGAGAAAGAATTTTACCTTGCAAAAAATACTTCCTCAAAACCCAGCCCCTTCAAGTACGAGGGGTATATACGCAGATCAGACGTATTTCATGAGCTAAAGCCTATTCATCCCATTGCAAATGGATGCTTCATGAGCTATGCTTCCATTTTGAATGGAGGCTTTATGGCTATTTCTCAAGAGTTGTTAAAACGCATCTTATTAGATCAGCGGGAAGAGCAGCGTTGGCCATTAATCTATATACGACGGACAGCGGAAAAAACCCTCGAAATCCTCAATAAAAATCAAGAAATAATAGTTTTAACAGGCATCAGACGATGCGGTAAATCAATATTACTAGAGCATATGCGCAGAGTTCAGGCAAGCAAAAACGACTACTATTTCAACTTTGAAGATGAGCGGCTTGTTAATTTTAGTGCAGAAGATTTTGAGGTTCTGCACCAAACATTTATTTCTTTGTATGGCATACAGAAATCATTTTATCTTGATGAGATCCAAAATATTCCCGGATGGGAGTTATTTGTGCGTCGCATGTATAACAATGGCTGCAAAGTATATATTACAGGCTCAAATGCCAATTTATTCAGCGAGGAATTGGGGACTAGATTAACAGGCAGGTATATACCTCTTACCATCTACCCTATTTCATTTGCAGAATTTTCGTATGCTTGTTTTTCAATTCCTCTTGAACAACAGGATTTTAGCACTACAGAGATTGGAACATTAAAAGGGTGTTTTGATGAATATCTAGAATATGGCGGCATACCTGCTTATATCTCGAACAAAAATAGTGATTACTTGCACTCCTTATATGAAAGCATTCTTTACCGAGACATTGTTACACGGTATAAAATTGGAAATCCGGAGGCAATGAAAAAATTGCTTTTTTTTCTGGCAAGCAATTGCAGTAAAGAAGTTTCCTACTCAAGCTTGCTTGGTATGATAAATAATAACGGTAAGATAATCAAAAGTGGTACCACTATTTCTGATTATTGCGGTTATATCGAAAATAGTTTTTTGTGTTTTTTTGTAACTCGTTATAGTGACAATTTGAAATCTCAGCAACAATCACCAAAAAAAGTTTATTTTATTGATCATGTTGTAGCTAGAGTAATAGGCTTTAGAACAACTGAAGATCGTGGTCGCATGCTAGAAAATATAGTCTTTATTGAATTAAAGCGCAGAAAATATGATATCTATTATTACAAAACGACCGAGGAAAAAGGTTCTCGGGAATGTGATTTTATCTTGCGTGATGGAGTACAGACATTTCAGGTTATTCAAGTTTGTACTGAATTGCATGATCCAGCAACAAAGGAAAGAGAAATACTAGGACTCATAGAAGCCATGGATAAATTTGCATTAGCTAGTGGCTTAATTATCACTGAAAATGAAGAATATTCAGAAATAAGAGAAATGAACAATAAAAAATATAATATCGTGGTTAAACCACTTTGGAAATGGCTGCGTATTGAATCGTAATGGTCTCAAATAATTGTAAAACATCAACCTCATGGAGTATCCACAATCTCAAAACCCAGTCCCTTCAGGCACAAGAGGTATATTGTTTAACCGAGGTAATATTTTCCCATATCCCCTGATAACACTCTCCAGAAAGTTGCTTTGCCTCAGCCGCTGAGTGTAAAAATTTACCCAGAGGGAAGGTGCCGGGCTTGAGAGGGGCAAAAAGTTGGGGGTGATAGCAGCCTATATTGGCATACGTGTAGGCTTTTTCTCCCGCCACGGGGTTTTTAATCAAGCCTTTTTCTAGGCAAAAGTCAGCATTGAAATCAGGGTGAGCGGTCAGGACAAGATGAGCCAAGTAAGGGATCGCAGGCTGCTGCATCAGGCGTTGAAAAGGATAATCAGTGTAGATATCGGCGCTTAACACGAGAAAAGGGTTGTCGCCCAATAAGGGGAGGGCTTGGACAATGCCGCCGCCTGATTCTAAGGCCGTGGGTTCATAAGAGAAGGTTAATTTAATCTGGGTAATACTGCTCAGTGCGCTGATTATTTTATCTGCTTGATAAGAAACATTGATGACAACTTCTTGAAAGCCTGCTTCAGCCAATCGTCTGATGTGATGCACAATGAGCGGCGCCCCTTTAAAAGGCAAAAGTGGTTTGGGGGTGGTGTCGGTGAGTGGGCGTAGGCGTTCTCCACGTCCTGCCGCTAAAATAAAGGCTTTCATGTGACTTTTTCCAATACGGTATCTTCTAGCCAGGTGACAAAATCAGTCAGTTCAGGGTGGCGTCGACTTACTTCGCAAATATAGCGGAGTGTGCGAGGAATATCCTGGAGATACTGTGTTTTATTGTCTCGATGCTTGAGACGACTAAAAATACCGATGGCTTTGCAGTGACGCTGTATCCCCATCCAATCGGCCCAGCGAAGAAAGCGTTCGGTGGAGGTTTCGTGTAGGTGACCCCGCGCCAAAGCCTCTTGCTGAAATTGTAAAATCCAGCGATCGACCTGAGGCGTAGGCCAGGCCAGATAGCAGTCTCGAACAAGCGAAATAAGATCATACGTCAGGGGGCCGCGAACGGCGTCTTGAAAGTCAATCACACCGACCGTTTGAGGGGGGTCGATCCACAGTAAATTGCGTGAATGGAAGTCTCGATGCGCAAAAACTTGAGGTTGTTCTTTTGCAGACTGGATAAGTTGCCTGAAGGTCTTTTGCAAGAGGTGTTGTGTGGACGAAGGGAGGGTCAGGCCGAGGTGTTTTATTAAGAACCACTCTACAAATAAGGATAATTCCCGTAGAATCATGCCTTCGTCGAAGAGAGGTAGGTTGTCCCACTCGCAATGCCATAGACGATGCAGTGTCGTAAAAGCGTGGCCATACAGGTGTTCAACGGTCTGTTCATTCAAAATAGAGAGAAAAAGCTGGTCGCCCAAGTCAGATAATAAGATAAACCCTTGCTCAAGATGGTAATGGAGAATGCGAGGGGCATGGATCTGATTTTTTTGGAGTAGCGTCGCAATCGTTATAAAAGGAACGATGTTTTCAAGCGGCGGAGGCGCATCCATCGCTACCCAGGTTTGTTCGTTTTGGTGTACACGAAAATAACGTCTGAAACTGGCATCACCCGCCAAGGGGGTCAGGGTAAACGGTGCTTGCAGAAGGGTGTTGAGCCAGTTTTGCAGCAGGAGGGTGCGTTGATCCATAACATGAAGAAGCGAATGGTTAAAAAGAATCATTGTACATGAGAAAAAGGTGGGTTGTCATTTTGTGAAGAAAGGTCAGACTCAAGTCCTAATAAAACATATTGTCAGTTTTTTTATAATGTGTTTGTTTATGCCACATGTGATGGCAGCCGATCTCTTATCCAAAGAAACCTTGGCGCAGCAATTAGGCTGGGTGGTGGATGCGGCTAATCCAAATTGTTGTTACGGTTATTTTGAAGATTCTTTTAAAGGAAAGAAAATGAAAGGCGCCTTGGATAAGGTGCCAATTACTATCAAGGCGGATCAAGGAACATTTAGACAACAAGGGCGAACGACCTTGCAAGGACACGTTGTCATTTCTCAATCGGGCAGAGAAATCACCGCCACGACGGCTCATTTAGACCGAGATAAATCGGCATCATCTGATCAAGAATCCATTGATTTGCAAGGAGACGTGGTGCTGCGAGAACCAGGAAGTTTGATCATGGGTCGCACAGGGCATGTTGATTTAAAAACAAAATTTATTGAGATGAAAGACGCTTATTATCGTATTTCGTTTGGACAAAAGTTAGGTTCAGTGCAGTCTCAAGATACGGTGGCTTGGGGGGGCGCAGGATCCCTCGCGCGTCAAACAGACGGTGTGGTGAGTTTGAAAAAAGCGACTTATACCACTTGCTCACCCATCAATCCTACTTGGAAATTACGCGCAAATAAAATTGAATTGAATCAAGAAACAGGGCGCGGAATGGCAAAAGGGGTGGTATTAGATGTAAAAAACGTGCCTGTTTTTTACTTGCCTGTGTTTAATTTTCCGATTGATAAACGTCGTCAAACCGGTTTTTTATTTCCTTCCATTGGTACGTCTAATCGTCAGGGGTTAAGTTTTTTACTGCCTTTTTATTGGAATATTGCGCCTAATTATGATGATACCATCACGCCTGCGATATATGGTCATCGTGGAATTCAACTGAATAATGATTTTCGTTACCTCACGAAAAGCAGCCGAGGCGATTTTTATCTGTCATTCTTGCCGAACGACAGTGTGTTTGAATCATTTAAACAATCTGCGCCACAGTTGTATGCCAATAGTCCTAGCAGCGCAAGTTTGCCAGATTTAGAAAACGCGAGTAACAATCGTTTTGCTGTGTCTTGGCAGCACAATACGCAATTTAATGAACATTGGTTGGCAAACATTCATTACAGTTATGTCAATGATGATTATTATTTGCAGGATTTTGCAGGTTTGCCAGGGGTAGTGACCCCCAATCAATTGCTGCGTGAAGGTGAAGTGCTGTACCAAGGCGATATTTGGAATTTTAAGGCGCTCGCGCAAAATTATTTAACTTTGCACCCCGTGAATGAAACGCCTACACAGAATCAATACAGTCGTATGCCTGAATTTGACTTAACCGGAAGTTTTCCTGCAAAAAATGCCGCCTTAAATTTTCAGTGGGATTCGCAGTTTGTGAATTTTTTACAACAAACTGAACCAGGTGCGACTTTACCGCCGCCTGAGGGTGATCGTTTAAATCTACAACCTTCGTTAAATTTTCCGGTGACCACGATTTGGGGATATTGGGTGCCTTCACTTCAGTATCAATTTACTCAATACATCATTGATGGGCAAGTGCCTGCAGAGGGCACGATCTTTACACCTCACACGATCAACCGTAGCTTACCCATTTTTAACATGGACAGTGGTTTGTATTTTGAAAAAACCAGTGTCTTTAGAGATGAAACCTACAAACAAACCCTTGAACCCCGTTTGTTTTATTTGTTTGTGCCTTATAAAAATCAAAATGATATTCCTGAGTTTGACACGAGTTTGCAACCCTTTGGCTATAATCAATTATTTTTAACCAATCGATTCAGTGGCATTGATCGCGTGGGTGATGCTAACCAAGTATCAGTAGGTGTGACTACGCGTTTGCTCAATATGGAATCCAGTCGTGAAATTGCCAGCTTTAGTTTGGGTGAAATCCTTTATTTTGAAAATAGAAAAGTAACCTACTGTACAACGCCTGATTGCCAAGACATTAATGATTCACCGGGTGCCACACCCGCCTCAACCATTGTGTCACCTATTGCAGGACAAGCGACCTTGGGTTTATCTCGTTTATGGAGTTTAAATGGTACTTTGGCCTGGGATCCCACCTTGGGGAAAACGAATAATGCGGGTGTGAGTTTGGGTTATCGTGCGCCGGGCAACCGTGTGTTTAATATTGGTTACAACTTTTTAACGTTGGGAGATTTGGTGCAAACCAATCCGCCCACCTCCACCAGCAGTGCGATTAATAATTTAAATCAGGCAGCGGTGTCTCTTTCTTGGCCCATTCAAGATCGCTGGCGTATTTTTAGCGGGATCACTTACAATATCAGCCACGTGCATGCTCAAAATTATTTATATGGTTTGGAATATGACAGTTGTTGTTGGGCGATGCGCGTCGTAGGTGGACGAGTGTTTCAGTCATTGAATCAAAATAATAATCCTGTTTTCAACAATGCTATTTTCTTACAATTGCAGCTAAAAGGATTAGGTAATTTTGGATCGACCGACCCAACGAATTTCTTGATGAGTAATATTCCTGGTTACAACGATAATTTTGGAAAAACGACATGAAAAAGCGATTAAAGATAGGATTGATGTTAGTTATCGTGGGTTTTTTATCCATGGTTCAAGCGGCGGAAGTGGTTGATCAAGTGGTGGCCGTGGTGAATGATAATGTGATCACACAAAGCCAATTAGATGAGCGTATTCAATCTATTAAAAAGACAATGCCTCCTGGTGCAAATTTGCCTAAAGCAGATGTGCTGAGAAAGCAAGTGTTAGAAGAAGAGATAAATCGTGTCTTGCAATTAGATATGGCCAAGACGCTCGGTATTAAAGTGACAGATGAGCAAGTGGCTACGGTGGTGGTGGATATTGCAAAACGCAATGGACTAACCTTGGTACAAATGAAAGAAAAATTGCAGGAAGAAGGGATCAGCTATGATCGTTACATGCAAGAAATCCATGATCAACTGTTAATTCATAAATTACAGCAGCAAACTTTGGTACCTATTATTCAAGTCTCTAATCAAGAGGTCAGTGATTACTTGCGGCATGCACCTGCGACACCAGTGAAAACCAATGGACGCTATCATGTGCTGGATTATTTTATTGCGCTTCCTGAAACACCTAGCGCAACAGAACTTGAACAAGCGCGTAATTTGGCTGCGCACATTCGTGCTAATTTAAGTGCTTATACGGTGCAAACTCAGGATCCTGCTGTGCAGGTGATAGATTTGGGTTGGCGTAAAGCGGAGGCTCTTCCGCTTTTATTTCAACCTGTTGTAGAAAAAATGAGTTTGCGCGAAGTATCATCGCCTATACAAGCTAAAAATGGGTTACATATCATTAAATTGGTTGAAGTGGATGAAGAGGCGCCTGGGAAAAAAGAAGAACTGCATTTGCGAGAAATTGTATTAAAAGAAGATCCCTTGAATAACAGTGCGCAAATTCGCAGTCGATTTTTACAGCTTCGTGCGCGTCTTGCAGCAGGTGAGGATTTTGCCAGTATGGCGCGTGCTGTTTCACAAGATCCTCAAAGCAGTGTTGAAGGAGGCGATTTGGGCTGGTTGCGAGCAGGTATGTACGATCCTGATTTAGAAGCGGCCACCCGAACTTTGCAGTTGGGGGAATTAAGTCAGCCAGTCAAAACACAGCGAGGCTGGGTGTTGGTGCAAGTGATGGGGCGTCGTGCAATTCAAGATAAGCAAGCTTTACGCGAAGCAGAAGCACGTGATGCCGTGTTCAGACGAAAATTGGATGAAAAATTGCAAGAATGGTTAAAACAAGCGCGCGCCCAAGCCTATGTGAAGGTTTTTTAGGCGCCACTGGAGCATTTTGTATCTCGAGATATACTTCAGGCGCGTGAAGTATACGATGGGTTTAGGTCATTGACCCTCGGTCGATACCTGCAATCGCTGACCCCCATGGCGACTTACTCACAGATTCTGTGGATAAGTCTGTGGAAGGCGTGGGTAAACCCACTGAAAACCGCAAAATTTTCAGGTGTTTTCTTAGAATGTTTTCCTTTTATACTCCTCGTACTTGAAGATCTCGGATTGAGAGGCATCGATGTCTATTAAAAAAATAGTGTTGACCATGGGTGAGCCGGCTGGGGTGGGGCCCGATGTTTTGGTGCGGGCACTCCAACGTTCTTGGCCTGCGGCCTTAGTGGTGGCGGGAGACCCTGCTGTGTTATCTGCGCGCGCACAACAAAGCCAACTGCCCTTAACGCTGCATCATTATGATGAGGGGATGAGTCAAACCGTTTTGCCTGTTTTGCCCGCAGGTGAAGCATATTGTTATGCCATCCCTGTTGAAGCCCCTGTACAAGCGGGTGTGTTAAATCTAAACAATGTGCCAACGGTATTGAAAAGTTTGCACTATGCAGGACAAGGCTGTCTGCGTCGAGAATTTGATGCAGTTGTGACGGCGCCTGTGCATAAGGGCATCATTAATGAGTCGGGTGTGCTGTTTTCGGGGCACACGGAATTTTTTGCTCAACTTGCACAAGTGGCTTATGTGGTGATGTTATTGATTACCCCTGCCATGAAAGTGGCATTGGTGACCACTCACTTACCCTTGAAGGACGTGGCAGCAGCGATCACGTCTGAACGTTTGATACAAACCTTGCATATAGTGCGCGCCGGTCTAGAAAATCAATTTGAATTGAAAAATCCTTGCATCGCTGTGTGTGGTTTAAATCCACATGCGGGTGAAGGTGGGTATTTAGGTCGAGAAGAAATAGACGTGATTCAACCTGTGTTAGATACCTTGCGTCAAGCAGGTTGGAACCTTCGTGGACCTGTGCCGGCTGACACTGTTTTTTTAGAGCCATCAGATGCTATTTTAGCCATGTACCACGATCAAGGTTTACCTTTAATTAAATACACGGGCTTTCAACAAGCGGTGAATATGACACTAGGCTTGCCCTTTGTGCGGACTTCGCCTGATCATGGCACAGCCTTAGCGCTGGCAGGTACAAAGCGCGTCGACGCAGGGAGCATGATGGCAGCGATTCAGTGGGCGATAGGGCATGAATGAATTTCGGGCACGTAAACGATTCGGACAAAATTTTTTAACAGATAAACGGGTGATTGCCGCCTTGGTGGCCGAGATTGCACCGCAGCAATCTGATCAAGTGGTTGAGATTGGGCCAGGATTGGGTGCCTTGAGCTATGCCTTATTGCCCCACTTAGCACAGTTAGAAGTGATAGAGTTAGATCGCGATTTAGCCGCTGCATTGCGTGAAAAATCGACGCCTGGCCTGATTGTGTATGAGGCGGATGCGCTGCAGTTTGATTTTTCAAGCTTATCCACAAAAATGAAATGTTTACGTGTCGTAGGTAATTTGCCCTACAATATTTCCACCCCCCTTATTTTTCATGTCTTATCTTTTGCTAAACAGTTACGTGATATGCATTTTATGTTACAAAAGGAAGTGGTGGATCGTTTGGTTGCAGCGCCGGGCAGTAAAGCGTATGGACGTTTAAGTGTGATGGTGCAATATGCTTGCCAGGTGGAATGTTTGCTCGCAATTCCGCCAACAGCTTTCCATCCCGTACCTAAAGTGAACTCTGCGTTTGTTCGACTTATTCCTTATCAAAAACCACCCCATTTTGCCCAAGATTTTCAATTGTTTTCAGCTATAGTAAAACAATCATTTGGGCAACGCCGAAAAACCTTGAGAAACGTATTGCGTGAAACAGTCAGTTTGGCTGATTTTAATGCGGCACACATTGATCCTGGTTTGCGTGCAGAGCAGTTATCTGTGGCAGACTTTGTTCGGTTGAGTAACAATTTGGGAGACAGTACATGTGGAAAGGACTCCGTGCGTTAGGGCATAAAGTGATAGGTTGGGCCCGAGATTGGGGAAGAAAGACACGCGAAGTGATGCTGGCGATCCCACGTAGTTTTGAAATCATCAAAAATAATCCTGAAGTACGCAGCAGTTTGGGGCATGTCTTAGCAGCTAATGTGCGTTTTTTTCTATCGGTGACCTTGATCAGGTACATCAAAACCCAGTTCGTGCGCCTAACGGCTGAAAAGTGGGGTTACAGTCAAAACACGGCAGAGATGGTCGACCAAACCCTTGAAAGCACGGTATTTCTGGTGTGGGTGATGCGATCACGTTTGCGTTTAGGTGTGGTCAATACCTTGGCGAGTTTGGGTGCGGCGCATCAAATTGCAAAAACCATGCGTGACCGTCCTGCACAAACAGATGAAGATGATTTTGTTTGTGTCCCGCCTCAGCCGTGTGGCAAACACGATTGGCGAGAAGGGGCCGTAGGCGGTCTTAATTTATGCATCCATTTTGTATTGGGTAATTTGGCAGTGACAGGATGTACGGTAGTGGTGGGCGTGGTGGATGAAGAAATTGCCTGGTATGTAGGGGTGCTTTTAAGAGGGTATTTTCAGGGCGTGATTGCTTATGAGTATGCATTAGATCAGCAAGATATTTGTGCGGGTCATCAAGTCGCTATTTTGACGCAAGACCCCATGCGTTGTTTTGCCTTAGGTATGTTCTTACAACTTGTGTCCAGTGGTAATGCCCTAGTAGTGAAAAACACAGAGTGGCAGATGTTATTTGATAATGTGTTGGGTGCCTTATCAGTGTTGCATGCAAATGTATTGTCTTTTCCTATTCCAGATAAATTACCTGATGCGGATCAAATCAATAAATGGGATCCGGTTGTGTTAAGTTGGTTGGGGAGCACCGCTTGTTTGGAACGACTCAGTCAAAAAATGAATGAAGCTTTAAAGGCTTACTTAAACGGCCCTACTGATTTATCCAGAGAAATTAATTTTGTGAGACGTTATGTGCAGCATACGCCCGCTGTGTCTTGGGGGTTGCGTGTGCTCTTGCCGCGAGAGCTTCGTTCTTTGGAAGCCTTAGCCAAGCACCCTGATGTGGCGCCTTACTCACGTCCTTTTTGTGGGTTTTTGGATGGCACACTGCAAACAATAAAAGAAATTAGAGAAAAGTCTGTTGTCCGTGCAGCGCAAGCGGCGAGTGGTTATGTGCCTGGTATGAATTGGGGTGTGAAAAAAATTGTGTCGACACATTTTAAACTACCCCCTTCTTTGGTGGAGTTGCTGTATCGTGTGGCAGCGGACCCTGCCTTGCCTGATAAATTATCCACCTTGCAACAAACCTTAAGAGACAGCGAACCCCTTCCTTCTGGCGGTTGGAATTTGACAGAACGATTCCGTTTTTTTCGAGCCCCACACTTTCAACGTCTACCCTCGCCCTCGCCTTCAATTGCGGCTTCACTTTCACCCTCGTAATGAAAAATACCCAGCTTAAAATTCAGCTTAATTCAGCTTAATTTCAGGTTGCACAGCTACGCTTCTAGTAAGGCAGTAGAAAAAAGAGGAGGGGGTATGGGGAGAGAAAGGAAAGGCGTCGTCGTTCCTGAGCGTAAACCAGGCTATGCCCATTTGCCATCAGATCGAGTCAGTTCAGCAAAATCAGATCAGGGTGAGAGCGATTTAAGTTCTGTGGATAAATCTAGTCATGCAGTCAGACGCGGTTTTGTCTTGCCAAAAAAGAAATTGATCCTCTCAAAAGAGTCGGGGGGTAAGCCTGCTTATATTAAACCTTATACGAGTGATCAGGAAAGAGAGCTTCTTATAAAAGATAGTCAAGGAAAATCAAGAAAAAAAGCAATGAATATGCCGCAATTTGAGTCGGCGATGTGTGATTTTTTTCGTTTATATTTGGGGCCCAGCCGTGCGCCTAAGTCGCGCGTAATACAGAAAAAAAAAGGGGAAGAAAGTAGTGAGGTGGTTTCTCGTCAGGTGGAGGGATATACCCCTTTTTATCGAGAGAATATTTTTCCGGGAAAATGGGATGATTGTGAATACATGAATTTACAACGTATCGAAGAAAGAAAAAAAAGATTGCTTGAGGGAAAGTTTTTTGAAGCGCTGGCGGCGAATTATGTCATGGAAGAATCAGATTGTCATGATGCTAACATTGGGTTTAACCATCAAGGTGAAGTCAGTGTCATTGACAAAGATAGGGCCTGGGGAAGTTTGACAGGAGTGGGTAAATTTTCTCGGCATGGGAAGAAAGGAGAGGTGATAGACGTCGTTTATGTTGTGCCAGAGTGTTATAGCCAAGTGACAGGACGAGACATAATGTGTTTGCTGGATACAGAAAATTTTCGGCCGATTCATGCGCCTTTACGAGGTTATCGTGGGTTTTCTCATTTAGAAAAAAACTTTGTTTCAAGTCAGCTGGGGAAAGAATTGACGGCATTGGAAGAAGGAGATGATCAAGCGGTTATTCAAAAATATACCGTGTTATTAATGTCTACCTTGTTGACGAAGGAAATGATAAAAAAAATGTTATCTGCTCATATTGTGGATGAGGAATGGGTGGATTTTCTTTCTAACGAGATGTATGAACGAAATCAATCTATTAAAGAAGTGTTAATGAATTCCCCTGATTTTAAAAGAGTATTTGATAGATATGGAGCAAAAATAACGAGAGAAATAGAAAAGAAATTCGACGATTACAATGAAGAAATGAAAAAATATCCTGAGAAAATGATTGTTTTAACTCCGGGAGAAATTGTAACAAATGTGTCATCTTCGGGTAAAATATTTTTACAAGAAGAACGCGAACTGTTTTTTGAAAATTTAAAGAATTTTATTTTAAGTAATGATCTTGTTCAGGGGGATGAAAAGACGAATGCCATACTGAAAGATGCAGAATTCATGGTGTCTAGCTGTGTTTGTTTGGAAGAGGCGAAGTTACTAGGAGCTGTTTTTGGGGGAGCCATTTCTGAAATGGATGCGCATTTGCTTGCCTTAAAATCAGTGAAAGAGGAATACAAAAAAACACTGGCTGAAAAAAAACTAAAAGTAATAAAAACGCATGAAGATAGGAAAGAGATTGAGTTTGAAAAACGTGTTGTAATGGACTTTGATAGGGAGGCAAAAAGGGTGGAAGCTGTGATGGCTGCATTTCAATCTTTAAATTTTACCCTTCAGAAGAAAATGAATTTATTGCCTTCGGGTGAAGTCAGTGAGTCATTTAAAAAGCGCGTTGAATCATTTAGCCAAGCACTTGAAAAATATCTTTCTAAAAATCATGGTTTAATTCTGGGTTCAGAAAGAAAAACACGGCGTGAAGAAAAAAACCGCCTTGCGCTCTTGTTGAAAAAAATCGTAGAAAATCCGGTGTTAACCGAAGAAAAATTTGATAAAGCCTTGGATACCTACAGCAAGGCCTCGGTTGTTAAAAAAGGGACTACACTTCATCGTATTATAAACGAAGCGAAAAAATCGCATTAGAATTGTAACAATTCCCCCTAGCACGCCGTCCTCGCAATAATGGCAGGGTCCATACCATTATTGCGAGCGCAGCGAAGCAATCCATCTTGCTGCCTTGAACAATAACGTTCTTTACTCCTTCACCCATTTTGCTTTTTCATCCAATTTTAAAATGCACAGCAAGGCATCTAATTCAGTTTGAAGCAGCGACTCAAACTGCCAGGGTGGGTTTAGGATGA
>JACREE010000005.1 GCA_016218405.1 Gammaproteobacteria bacterium | reverse complement strand
TTATCACAATTTATGGATCAAAATAATCCATTATCCGAAGTGACGCACAAACGTCGCGTTTCGGCACTTGGACCTGGCGGGTTAACCCGTGAACGTGCAGGCTTTGAAGTACGTGACGTTCATCCAACGCATTACGGTCGTGTATGTCCGATTGAAACGCCTGAAGGTCCAAACATTGGTTTGATTAATTCCTTGGCGATTTATGCGCGTACAAATTCTTATGGCTTCCTCGAAACACCTTATCGAAAAGTAATCGAGGGGCGTTTGACGGATGAAATTGACTATTTGTCTGCGATAGAAGAAGGTGATTTTGTCATTGCACAGGCTAATTCCAGGCAGGATGCGAAGAGACACTTGGTGGATGATTTGGTGCCCTGTCGTTATAAAAATGAATTCACTTTTATGACAACAGATAAAGTGCAATACATTGATATTTCACCTCGACAAATCGTGTCGGTTGCAGCGGCGCTGATTCCTTTCTTGGAACATGATGACGCAAACCGTGCATTGATGGGTTCGAATATGCAACGTCAAGCGGTGCCTGTGTTGCGTGCGGAAAAACCATTGGTAGGAACGGGTATTGAACGTATCGTTGCCACAGATTCGGGTGTGACAGTGGTTGCGCGACGAGGCGGGGTTGTTGATTCTGTGGATGCTAGCCGTATTGTGGTGCGTGTTCGTGATGAAGAAACACGTGGCGACACGGCGGGTGTGGATATTTATAACTTAACTAAATACACACGCTCTAATCAAAATACCTGCATTAATCAACGTCCTTTGGTGAGACAAGGTGATGTGATTGAACAGGGGGATGTGTTAGCAGATGGTCCTTCTACCGATTTGGGTGAGTTAGCTTTGGGGCAAAACTTATTGGTCGCCTTCATGCCTTGGAATGGTTATAACTTTGAAGACTCCATCCTTATTTCTGAGCGTGTTGTTCAAGAGGATCGATTTACCTCTATTCACATTGAAGAACTTTCTTGTGTGGCGCGTGATACAAAGTTAGGTTCAGAAGAAATTACGGCTGATATTCCTAATGTAGGTGAACATGCACTCGCCAAGTTAGATACCTCTGGTATCGTCTACATTGGTGCGGAAGTGTCACCTGGTGACATTTTAGTGGGTAAAGTGACGCCTAAAGGTGAGACGCAATTAACGCCAGAAGAAAAATTACTGCGCGCAATTTTCGGTGAAAAAGCATCTGATGTGAAAGATACGTCTTTGCGTGTGCCTGCAGGTATGCAAGGTACCGTGATCGACGTTCAAGTGTTTACACGTGATGGTGTGAAAAAAGATGAGAGAGCACTTGAAATTGAAGAGTCTGCATTGGCTAAAGTGAAAAAAGACTTGAATGATGAATTACGCATTCGAGAAAGCGACGTTTTTCAACGTGTAGAGAAGTTGTTGCTCAGTAAAGCGGCTGAAAAAGGCCCGCAGAGCTTAAAGGCAGGCGCAAAAATCACCGCTGAATATTTGGAAAAAATAGGTAAACATAAGTGGTTTGAGATTTCAGTTAAGAGTGAAGAAACAGCTGAACAGTTAGAAAAACTGGCTGCACAGTTTGAACACTTGAAAGAAGAATTTGCGGAAAAGCTGGAAGCAAAGCGTAAAAAGTTAATTCAGGGCGATGACTTAGCACCCGGTATACTCAAAATTGTCAAAGTGTATTTGGCGGTTAAACGACGTATTCAACCAGGTGACAAGATGGCAGGGCGTCACGGTAATAAAGGGGTTATTTCAACCATCGTACCGGTGGAAGATATGCCTTACCTTGAAGATGGTACTCCCGTCGATATCGTATTAAATCCATTGGGTGTGCCTTCTCGTATGAACATCGGACAAATACTTGAAACCCACTTGGGTTGGGCCGCAAAAGGCTTGGGTTTGAAGATTGGTCAGATGATTGATGCCAAGGCGAAAGTGCAAGAACTGAAGGCATTTTTGGGTAAAATTTATAAAAATCCTTCTGAGGCAGAAGTGGATTTGAATACTTTATCCGATCCGGAAATTAAGGTGTTGGCAGAAAACTTAAGAGCAGGTGTGCCAATGGCAACGCCTGTATTTGACGGTGCAACGGAAGAAGAAATTCGTGAAATGTTGCGTCTGGCTGATTTGCCAGAGCAGGGTCAAACGACGTTGTTTGATGGTCGAACGGGCGTGAAGTTTGATAGACCTATCACGGTTGGTTACATGTATATGCTGAAATTAAACCATTTGGTTGATGACAAGATGCATGCACGTTCAACAGGTTCTTATAGTTTAGTGACGCAGCAACCCTTGGGTGGTAAAGCACAATTTGGTGGTCAACGTTTTGGGGAAATGGAAGTGTGGGCGCTGGAAGCTTATGGTGCCGCTTATACACTTCAAGAAATGTTGACAGTTAAGTCTGATGACGTGGCGGGTCGTACGAAGATGTATAAAAACATCGTTGATTCTGATCACCGTATGGATCCTGGTATGCCAGAATCCTTTAACGTGTTGATCAAAGAAATCCGTTCATTAGGTATCAATATTGAATTAGAGAATGACTAGTGGTACTTGATGTTCCGCGAGGACGTTATGAACAGTTATCTGGTGCATTTTGGCAAGCAATTAAACTGAAGAGGGCAACAACTTGAAAGACTTACTCCATCTTTTGAAGCCACAAAATCAATTTGAAGAATTTGATGCAATTCGGATCGGATTGGCGCCGCCCGATATGATTCGCTCTTGGTCATATGGTGAAGTGAAGAAGCCAGAAACAATTAATTACCGTACTTTCAAACCTGAACGTGATGGCTTGTTTTGTGCAAAAATTTTCGGGCCTATCAAAGACTATGAATGTTTATGTGGTAAATACAAACGTCTGAAACACCGTGGTGTGATTTGTGAAAAATGTGGTGTGGAAGTGGCGCTGGCTAAAGTACGTCGTGAGCGTATGGGGCACATTGAATTAGCAACGCCTGTCGCACACATTTGGTTTTTGAAATCCTTGCCTTCTCGTATTGGTTTATTGCTGGACATGACGCTCAGAGATATCGAGCGTATTTTATATTTTGAAGCTTTTGTGGTGGTTGATCCAGGCATGACACCACTTGAAAAAGGTCAAATGTTAACAGACGATGCTTATCTAGATGCGATTGAACAATATGGTGATGAGTTTGATGCGCGCATGGGGGCTGAAGCTATCCAAAAGCTGTTATTAGACATTGATTTGGAATCAGAGGTTTCGACTTTACGTTCTGATATCCCTAATACCACGTCTGAAACAAAGATGAAAAAATTGGCTAAGCGCCTCAAGTTGCTGGAGTCATTACAAGAATCAGGTAATCGTCCTGAATGGATGATCATGACAGTATTGCCTGTGTTACCCCCTGATTTAAGGCCTTTGGTGCCCCTAGATGGTGGACGTTTTGCAACTTCAGATTTAAATGATTTGTACCGACGTGTGATTAATCGTAACAATCGATTAAAACGCCTATTAGATTTAAGTGCGCCAGATATTATTGTGCGTAACGAAAAGCGAATGTTGCAAGAAGCAGTGGATGCTTTGTTGGATAATGGCCGTCGTGGACGCGCGATCACGGGTAGCAACAAGCGCCCATTAAAGTCATTAGCAGACATGATCAAGGGTAAACAAGGTCGTTTCCGCCAAAATTTATTGGGTAAACGTGTGGATTACTCTGGACGTTCCGTGATTGTGGTCGGGCCAACTCTGAGATTGCATCAATGTGGCTTGCCCAAGAAGATGGCCTTGGAATTATTTAAACCATTTATTTTTAGCAAACTACAATATCATGGTTTTGCGACGACCATTAAAGCGGCTAAGCGCATGGTGGATCGTGAAGAACCTGAAGTATGGGATATTTTAGAAGAAGTTATTCGAGAACATCCTGTTTTATTGAACCGTGCACCGACTTTGCACCGTTTAGGTATTCAAGCTTTTGAACCTGTGTTGATAGAAGGTAAAGCGATTCAATTGCATCCTTTGGTGTGTACGGCTTATAACGCCGACTTCGACGGTGACCAAATGGCTGTGCATGTGCCTTTAACTATCGAGGCGCAGTTAGAAGCACGTTCCTTGATGATGTCTACCAATAATATTTTGTCTCCTGCGAACGGTGAGCCAGTGGTGGTGCCTTCACAAGACGTGGTGTTGGGGCTTTATTACCTCACGCGAGAAAAAGTGAATGCAAAAGGTGAGGGCATGATTTGTGCCGATGTGAAGGAAGCGCATCGACTTTATGACTTAGGCCAAGCTGAATTGCAGGCGCGTGTTAAGGTACGTATTACCGAATGGGTCGCGACTGATGAAGTGGGTAAATGGGAAGAAAAAACACGTTTGGTGGATACAACGATAGGTCGTGCTATTTTGTCGGATGTTCTGCCCCGTGGTTTGTCATTTGATTTGATCAACAGACCACTCAAGAAAAAAATCATTTCAGACATCATTAATGCTTGCTATCGCAAATTAGGCTTAAAAGAAACCGTATTAATCGCAGACAGATTGATGTACACCGGTTTTTACTATGCAACTTACTCAGGTGTTTCTATCGGCATTAATGATTTGACCATCCCTGAGGTAAAAGCAGAAATTATTGCGGCAGCGGAAAAAGAAGTGAAAGAAATTGAGAAGCAATATGCTTCTGGTTTAGTCACACAAGGTGAGCGCTACAGTAAAGTGGTGGACACTTGGTCTCGTACAAAAGACTTAGTCACCAAGGCCATGATGGAAAAGTTGGCTGTTGAAATTGTTGTGGACAGAGACGGTAAGAGTACAAAGCAAGAATCCTTTAACTCTGTCTACATGATGGCTGACTCAGGCGCTCGGGGTTCGCAAGATCAAATGCGTCAATTGGCGGGTATGCGAGGCTTGATGGCGAAACCAGATGGCAGCATTATCGAAACGCCTATTATTGCCAACTTCCGTGAAGGTTTGAACGTATTGCAATATTTCATCTCAACTCACGGTGCACGTAAAGGGTTGGCAGATACCGCACTTAAAACGGCAAACTCTGGGTATTTGACACGTCGTTTGGTCGATGTGGCTCAGGATGTCGTGGTGTCTCAAGATGACTGTGGTACGAAGCATGGTTTGATCATGACACCGCATATTGAAGGTGGCGATGTGGTTGAACCGCTGCGTGAGCGCGTATTAGGCCGTGTGTTGATTGAAGATGTCTTGAAACCAGGTTCTTCAACTGACATCCTTTTTCCTGCAGGGACATTATTAGATGAGGATAAGGTAGACATATTAGAGAAGAACACCATTGACCAAGTCAGGGTGCGTTCCGCGATTACGTGTGAAGCACGTTATGGTATTTGTGCGCAGTGTTACGGGCGTGATTTAGCACGTGGACACCTTGTTAATCATGGTGAAGCGGTGGGTGTGATTGCCGCACAATCTATCGGTGAACCAGGTACACAGTTAACCATGCGTACCTTCCACATTGGGGGGGCTGCATCGCGTGCAACGGCCATTAATAATGTTCAAGTTAAATCGAAAGGTCGTGCGAAGTTACACAACATTAAGTTAGTGACGCATATTCAAGGGCATCGCGTTGCAGTGTCACGTTCAGGTGAGTTAACGGTTATCGATGAACATGGTCGTGAGAAAGAACGTTATAAAATTCCTTATGGTGCCAGTTTGTCTGTGAAGGAAGGTGATAGTGTTGAAGTGGGGCAGGTGGTTGCAAACTGGGATCCACATACTCACCCCATTATCACAGAAGTGGAAGGACGTATTCAGTTCCAAGATTTAATTGAAAGCGTCACGATGAATCGACAAACAGATGACATGACGGGTTTGTCGAGTATCGTGGTAACAGATCCCAAACAGCGTGGTGTGGGCGGTAAAGAATTGCGTCCTATGTTGAAGTTGGCGGGAAATGACGGCGAAGATTTATGTTTGGCAGGAACGAATTTGCCTGCGCATTATTTCTTGCCAACCAATGCCATCATTAATGTGGAAGACGGTACGCAAGTGGGGGTGGGTGATGTGATTGCACGTATCCCGCAAGAAACCTCAAAAACAGGCGACATCACGGGTGGTTTACCACGTGTGGCCGATTTGTTTGAAGCTCGTCGTCCTAAAGAACCTGCTATTCTGGCTGAAACTTCAGGTATTGTGAGTTTTGGTAAAGAAACGAAGGGCAAGCGTCGGTTGGTGATCACGGCCACTGATAGTAGTACGCATGAAGAAATGATCCCGAAATGGCGCCATGTGAATGTGTTTGAAGGTGAACACGTTGCACGCGGTGAAGTGATTGTGGATGGTGCATTAAGCCCACACGATATTTTACGTTTGTTGGGTGTGAGCGCATTGGCAAATCACATTGTGAATGAAGTACAAGATGTATACCGATTACAAGGTGTGAAAATCAATGATAAGCACATCGAAGTGATCGTGCGTCAAATGTTAAGGAAAGTGCTTATTACTGATTCAGGTGATACACGTCTTCTGAAGGGTGAGCAAGTAGAAGAATCTTACTTACGCCAAGAAAACGAACGTGTCGTGGCTGAAAACAAACAGCCTGCTTTGGGTGAACCTGTGTTGTTAGGGATTACCAAAGCCTCCTTGGCGACGGATTCCTTTATTTCGGCAGCGTCATTCCAAGAAACGACGCGCGTGTTAACAGAAGCCGCTGTCAGCGGTAAGCGTGATGATTTACGTGGCTTGAAAGAAAACGTGATCGTGGGTCGTTTGATTCCTGCGGGTACGGGTTTGGCTTATCATAAGCAACGTCGCGAAAGCCGACTTGAGGAGTTGCAACCTAAGCCAGTGCTGCCACAAATCACGGTGTCTGATGTGGAGCAAGCTTTAAGCGAAGCACTCCAAGCAGAAGAAGCTTCTCGTGAGCAACAACAGCAACAGCAATAAGGCGATATACTTTATACGCCTGAGTTTTTGGTTTTTTAGCATCCCAGCCAGGGCTCATCTTAACTGTTAAAAAATGTTTGCAAAGGAGTTGTGTGAAGAACACAACTCCTTTTTTTATGTTTGGATGTTTCGATAGTGTTGTAGTTATTAATTAAGCAGGGTCTTTATCATGTCTAAAAAAATAGCGATCCCTTGTGTTGATAAAAAAGAAAAAAAAGTTTCTTTTTTGGCGACAGGCAGTGAAATTATTCAAGGTGATGTTCAGGATAGTAATAGTCATTATTTTTCAAAAATAATTAATCAGAAGGGTGGGGTTAGGTCATGAAGCGTGCTTTTTTAAGTGAGTTAAAAGCAAACCGATTTTTCCAGTTAACGCAAGCTCATTTTGGCTTTGATATGCCAACAGAATCGTCTAAAAATATTAAGCGCGAAAGACAATTTATTTTAGATACTCATCGTGCAATTCGCACTAAACTATCCAAAGATAACGGTACTCCTTGGGCTGAATTTTCCTCCTATTTAACGGATGCTGAGAAGGTTATTTTTAATACCCTACTCAGTCGTGTGACCTTGAAACATGCTACTGACGCTGGTCCGCAAATTAAGGAAGCCGGGCGCATGATGTCCCTGAGGGTTCGTGAAAAAGATGATGAGGTTGCTGCTTCTAATCGACACACCGGAAGTCAAATGGGTATGGATGAATCACTCTATTTCGTCATGGGGTTAGGAGAGCATAATCCGCCAGGATTTGTGAAAGACTCTTCTTATTTAATTACAGCCCAACTTGATTCGCTTATCCAAGATACGCCTGCCGTAGCTGAGCGCTTATGGGTGAGCAATCATTTAAGTGAATACCAGAAAGAAACGAGTTGGAAAGTAAAAGTAGGTAATGCTACATTAAATGTTAAATATACGCAGGACAATAAGAAACACTATACCCTTTGTTTTGAAGAGGGAACGTCCCTTGAGTGGTGTAGCACTTATCAGGAAGAACTCTATAGTGGACCCCTTGTCTAGACCACCAAACCCTCAAATTAAGATGTAATTCTCGTTGTTTTAAAAAATGAAATTTAACTAATTGTTTTTGACCTGTGGACCCTCGGGTATAAAGTGTATAACATCTTTTCGTTATCCAATTTATCCCCGAAGTCCACAGTCTTGTCTCGCCCCAAAGCATTATAGAAGATAAATAGCTTTTGGCGTTTTATAATTTAATGATTGATGCGGCCTTTCATTATTATAATATTCAAAATAGGACCCAATCTGTTCTTTTTCTTCTGATACTGTTGTTAACTCTCTCATGTAGACGCATTCATATTTTACAGACCGCCAT
>JACREE010000035.1 GCA_016218405.1 Gammaproteobacteria bacterium | reverse complement strand
AGCGAAGCAGGAGGAAAACCTTTGCCCTTTGTTGTAAAAAAAGGGATGCGTTGGGTCTCGAAAGTGATGACGACCTTGGCTTTTTATGGGTGAACTGCGCCTACGTTGTTAGTTGTGTGTTTTTTATCTTGTAAACAGGTATTTTTATGCTAAAATTGTAATAATTTAAAAATAATTATATTTTGGGTGGGGCATGGAAAAGCTTAAAAAACTAATATGGATAGGTGCCTCAAAAAAAGAATTACAGAAAATGCCTGCCGAAGTTCAGGATGAAATGGGGTATGCGCTTCATTTAGTTCAAGCGGGCATGTTTCCTGAATCAGCAAAACCCCTTAAAGGGATAAGCGGGGTATATGAAATAAAATGTGATTTTGATAGTTCTACGTATAGAACTGTGTATGCTCTAAAGCTTGGTGATTATATTTATGTGCTTCATGTGTTTCAGAAAAAATCAACGAGTGGAATTAAAACTCCCAAGCATGAAATTGATTTAGTAAAGCAACGCTTATTGGCGGCAAAAGAAATCGCAAGGGGTATTAAATGACTAAAACTGTTGTCATTAAAAATGAAGAAGTCCTTTGGGAAGAGGGAAGTAGCAATGTTTTTGCCGATCTAGGTATGTCTGATGCAAAGGAAAAATTTGCCAAGGCTCAACTCGCCTTAAAAATCAATAAAATCATTAAAGATAGAAAATTGAAGCAAAAAATGGCGGCTCAATTGTTGGGGATTGATCAGGCCAAAATTTCTTTACTTTCCAATGGTAGACTTTCTGCTTTTTCCATCGGAAGGCTCATTAAATTTTTAAATTTACTTGAGCAAGATGTTGAAGTGCGTATCAAAACCACCAAAAATACCTCTCATGTAGGATCTTTTCGAGTTGTAGCCAATTGATTTTTTTGTATTAAACCTTAGATGATGCGGCCGGATGATAAATAAATTGCACCGTATTGCCATCGGGATCGTCGCAGTAAAAACTTTTTGCGCCATCGCGGTGTGTTTTGGGTGTGCGCCGAATGAGGACGCCCTGATCTTTTAAAAATTGATGCCAATTATCAACGTCTTCTGCGCTTTTCAAGCGAAATCCTAAATGATCCAAGCGTTGATCGGGGGCGGGCGAAAAATGGGCGGGTGCGCGATGTAAGGCCAGGTTGTCTTGTCCGCTGCTGAGGTAAATATTATCTTCGTCAGGTCGCCATACAACCTGCATGCCAACGAGTTTGGTGTAAAATTCTTCGCAAGCTTCTAAATTTTTAACAAATAAAGCAAGATGGTGTAAGCCGAGTGTGCTGAGTTTCATGGGTAACCTGTGGTGTTACTTGTGTATGGAAAGTCTTATTATTTTATCGAGGTGGGGTATGTTAAAGCAACTCATTATTATGGTGTTGTGTGTGTGTTGTTTAACCGCTTGTGGCCAATCCGGCCAACTGTATTTACCCGAAAAACCGAAAACGGGGCAATCATGATTCATTATCAACACAAACACTTGTACCTAGAAGAGTGTGATGTGGCAGGGTTGGTTGCGCGCTGGGGCACACCTTTATATCTTTATTCCAGGCAATCCATCGAATCAAATTGGTTTGCTTATGAATCAAATTTAAAAAAACAGGATCATTTGCTTTGCTATGCGGTAAAGGCAAATTCTAATTTATCCATCTTGTCTTTGCTGGCTTCGTTGGGTGCGGGGTTTGATATTGTGTCTCTGGGTGAATTGGAGCGCGTGTTGTTAGCCGGAGGGGATCCTAAAAAGATTATTTTTTCAGGAGTGGGGAAAACGGCTCAAGAAATTCAACGTGCGTTAGAGGTGGGCATTTACTGTTTCAATGTGGAATCATTTTCAGAATTGCTGACCATTCAAGCTATTGCAAAAAAAATAAATCGTGTTGCCCCCATTGCTTTGCGTGTCAATCCACATATTTCTGTTAAAGCGCATCCTTATATTACGACCGGTTTGAAACACAATAAATTTGGAATGGCGGTGGCACAAGCAGAAGAAGGTTATGATTACGCAAGTACAGCGTCACATTTAAAAATAAAAGGTATTTCTTGTCATCTGGGTTCGCAAATCACGGAAGTTGAACCGTTTGTGAGTGCCTTGGAAAAATTACTAAAGACAATAAAAAAACTCGAAAAAAAGGGCATTCATTTAGATTTTGTGGATGTGGGCGGTGGCTTGGGGGTGTCTTATCAACGTGAAAAAATACCTTCAATTAAAAAATATTTATCTGCGTTGTTGTTAGGTATGCGAAAAGAGCCGTATCATTTGGTATTAGAGCCAGGACGTTCGCTCATTGCAACAGCAGGTGTGTTGATTGCGCGCGTGGAATACATCAAGAAAGCAGAAAATAAAAACTTTGCCATTGTAGATTCGGGCATGAATGATTTAATTCGCCCTGCTTTGTATGAGGCTTGGCATGATATTATACCTGTTTTACAGCGATCACAGCGCAAAGTTTGTTATGACGTGGTGGGGCCGGTGTGTGAGTCCAGTGATTTTTTAGGTATAGAGAGGGAGCTCTCTATTTTAGAAGGTGACTTGTTGGCTGTGCGTGATGTTGGTGCGTATGGATTTTCATTGAGCTCTAATTATAATACACGTCCGCGCGCGGCTGAAGTTTTAGTGTCAGGTAAAAAAGCGGTATTAATTCGAGAAAGAGAACAATTTTCTGATTTATGGAGTAAAGAAAAAAAATTAAATTTTTCGAGAGGTAGAAAATGAAATTAATTTTTTGGAAAATGCAGGGCTTGGGTAATGATTTTGTGGTGATTAATTCATTGGAACAAAAATTTTCATTAACTGCGTTACAAATTAAAAAAATAGCGGATCGTCATTTTGGGGTGGGGTGTGATCAATTATTAGTGTTAGAGAAAGCACGCAATACAACAGAAGATTTTTTTTATCGCATTTTTAATGCGGATGGGTGTGAGGTAGGACAATGCGGCAATGGTGCTCGCTGCATGGGGCTGTTTATTTGCAAACAAAATTTGTTTCCTCATAAAAAAATTAAATTGGGTACCTTGAGTGCCTGTGTCACTGTTAATGTGGAGGAAAAAAATAACATTGAAGTGGAGATGGGCTCGCCTGTTTTTTTGCCAGAAAAAATCCCTTTTTTACCTGAAAAAGCAAAAAATAATAACATTAAAACATCCATGGGTGAGTTAACTTTCTTTGCGTTAAGCATGGGAAATCCTCATGCTGTTATTATTGTGCCTGATGTTTCTGTTATTGATGTAGATAAGGTGGGAAAAGAGGTGAGTTTGCATCCGGCTTTTCCTGAACAAGCCAATGTTATTTTTATGGAATTATTTAATCCTCGTTGGGTAAAATGCCGTATTTATGAGCGCGGTACTGCAGAAACCTTGGCCTGTGGCAGTGGTGCCTGTGCGGCTGTGGTAGCAGGCATGCAAACGTCTTTACTAAACGGCCAAGTCTTGGTGACGTTACCAGGCGGTAATTTAGAAGTGAAATGGGAGGGCGGAACTGTTTATTTGAAAGGTCCGGCTGAAAAAATATTTGAGGGGATAATCGATGATTTGGAAAGTTTCGTTCACATTAAATGATTTAATGGCGCGTAGTCGCCATACTTTGGTGGAGCATTTAGGCATTCAATTCACCGAAATTGGTGAAGATTATTTAAAGGCAACCATGCCGGTTGATAAGCGTACACATCAACCCATGGGCATTATGCACGGGGGTTCATCGTGTGTCTTGGCTGAGTCAGTTGGCAGTGTGGCTGCCAATTGTTGTGTGGACATCACCAAGCAATATTGTGTGGGTTTGGACATTAATACAAACCATATTCGTGCTATTCGAAAAGGTTATGTGACCGGGACAGCCAAACCGTTTCACTTGGGTAAAACCACTCAAGTGTGGGGTATTGAAATTGTGGATGAGCGTGGAAAAATAATTTCGATAACAAGATTAACGATGGCGGTATTGGATCACGTGGCTGTTGAGAAAACGCATGACAATTGAAAAAATAGTATTACATAAGCAAGCAGATAAGCGTGTAAAACAAGGTTATCCTTGGATTTATAGTAATGAAATCGATACGAAAAAAACACCTTTATCTTCTTTTTCGCCGGGCCAAGTGGTGCGTGTTTTTAACCATCTGGGTGAGGCCATAGCCAGTGCGTATGTTAATCCACATTCCTTGATTTGTGCGCGCATTGTTTCATTTGATCCAAAACAGATATTAAATGAAATCTTGATTGAACAGCGTCTTGCGGTTGCCATTTCATTGCGTGAGGCGTGTTTTGATAAACCTTACTATCGTTTGGTTTTTGGTGAAGGCGATTTTTTACCTGGATTAATTGTTGATCGTTTTGATGCGCATATCGTAGCACAGCTGAATACAGCCGGAATGGAGCAGCAAAAAGAAGCGATCAAACATGCCTTGGTTAATTTATTAAATCCTGATTCCATTTTGTTAAAAAATACGAGTGCGATTCGAAATTTAGAGCACTTGCCCCAGATGGTGGAACCTTTGTTGGGGCATCCGCCTGAATTTGTTGAGCTTGAGGAAAATCAGGTTTTGTTTCAAGCCCCTTTGTTGGAAGGACAAAAAACAGGATGGTTTTATGATCATCGTTTAAATCGAGCGTTGATTTCATCTTTTGTTTTAGATAAAAAAGTATTGGATGTCTTTTCTTATGTGGGTGCATTTGGTATTCAAGCGGCAGTAAAAGGGGCAGCCTCGGTTACCTGTGTGGATGCTTCTGATTTTGCATTGAAGCAAGTAAAAAGGAATGCAAAATTAAATGGGGTAGACGATAAAGTGACGACAATCTGTGAAGATGCGTTTGATGCGTTGAATCATCTGAAAAATGAAAATGAACACTTTGATGTAATTATTTTAGACCCGCCCGCTTTTATTAAAAAGCGTAAAGACAGTGAGGCAGGATTGCAGGCCTATATCCGCATTAATACCTTAGCAATGAAGTTATTAACCCCCTCAGGGATACTGTTGTCAGCTTCTTGTTCCATGCATTTATCAAGAGACATGATGTTGATGATGTTGCAAAAAGCCGCCCAACGTGCGGGAAAAAGTTTACAGATTTTAGCGCAAGGCCACCAAGGATTTGATCATCCCCTCCATCCTCTCTTGCCTGAGATGGATTATTTGAAGGCGTTTGTTGTGCGGGTAAACGGAAGTGCTAGCGAGTAAAAATTCTGTTTTTAAAAGTTCAATGAATTGGGTATGGTTGTTGAATAAAACCGTCAAAAGATGACAGTTTTATTCATAAATAAAGGAAATTTCTCAAAAAATTATCCCAATGGCTTTGTCAAGAACTGATGTTTTTCGAAGCAAAATATCAACAGGCCCTAGCTATGTGATTTTTTGGATAATGAAAAATAATTATCAGCCATGACAGCCATTTTCCTTTTGGTAAATATTAAATTGATTGGCCATCCAAGCCGGCATTTTATTTATATTTTTAATGACTTCATTAAACTGCTCAGATGAAAGTTGAGACTTTATTTTATTGATTGTTTCAGTGCTGACATGATTTTTACCCATATACCATAATGCTGAAATGACCAACCCTACTACGGTGCCTGGTTTAACCAATTTTCTATGACTAATATGTTTAAGAATAATTTCTGTATTTTCTAATTTTATTTTTCTGGAATACCCCGTTGTATAATAAACTTCTTTCACGGGCACTTGTGTGCTTAATTGCAATATTCTTGCGGCTTCAGCGCCATGGATACCAATGGTCTCCCCTGATTTTTGAGTAATCGTTTTGATAATAACTTCATTAGAGGGCAGAACTATACCTAAATAGAAGTTTTGCTTAGGTCTTACAAAAATCCCGGTTGTGATACGCGCTACCTCCCCATTTTTTACTAAGCGCGCTAGGATTTGACGCGCATTGCCAGCCGTAACGATGCCAGCCAAAGAGTTAATGGTAAAGGGCTTGCCTCTGGGCAATTTCCTTATGTATTGGCGGACACCCATCATTGAATTCATATAAACCCCTTATGTGTAACAAAATATAGATAATTTTGTTACACATGTCAATTTAATTTTACAGAAATAATGCTTATATTAACGATAATTATCAGATTTAATCATGAATTAATTGTGTAACTTAATTGTTATTGTTTGTAACAATTATGAATTAATTTTGTTACAATATTAGCTTAATCACCCTAGTTCACGGCTTGAAAAAATTTAATAATAAGCTGGATTAAGGAGACGCAGGGCGGAGGAATCGGGGTGAGGGTGGGGGGCTGCTGCCTTTATTCGAATCGTTATTTTCATGGGTGGGTTTGAATAGACGAGGTGAATGGGGTAGTTGCGCTGCGACTGCATGAGGGGTGCTGCTTTCCGCAGCGTTTGTCTGCGCTTGTGTTATTTTCATCCAGTGTTCTATACTCCTCGGACCTGAAGATACTGGCATAACGCTAAATATTAATAGAAGATCAATATGACCATCATCCTTCTTGAAAAACTACTCTCCAGCAAAAATTTGGCGCCCGATATTTTTGAACCTACAGCATCATCGTCAGTTAATTTGGCATACGATTTTTCAGTTCATGCGCGCAAAGCGTATAGGGATATCTACGCGATACCTTATCCTGGGCATACAAATAGTTCTTTCAACATTGCTAGAATGAGCCATGGCGTTCATCATACCTGCCGAACCGCTGTGTTGGCTGTTGTGCTGGCTAACTTATATCTTCGGCATGGTGGCAAGGCAGCTGGAAGCCTCCGGCGTGAGCAGATTAAGCTACTCATGATAGCGATGCTTTATCACGATGCTGGTCGCGAGGCAGACGGTATTGATTATTGGGATCAAGATAGTGCCTCATTGCTTTATTTCTATCTGATGAAAACAATGCATGTAAGATACGATGTTGCGAAAAAATATGCTGAAGCCATTGCTAATAAAGATTGGGAAGGGGGTAAACCGTACTATTATATACGCAGTGGAACGCCTGATCAGTTAGTTTGGGAAGTAAATCCTAATCCTACATCCTCGTCGATGAGTGTCCTAGCTAAAATTATTCATGATGCAGATGCCTGTGATGTTTTTCGTAATAGAGAAGCCTTTGATGCAGACAAGTTGATTTTTCATAATGAAATTGCAACTCATGATGTGAACCAAGCTGCATTCATGGATATGGCTGCATTGGTTCAGCAAGTAAGAAGCTTAATTTACCATCAAGGCGATAAAACACGAAAAGAAAAAATTAAAATTAAATATGAAAATGAAAATGTGTATGAGGCTATTATCGCGGACATAGAAACCAACCCTAGATATCTGTTCTTGAAGAAATTATTTAATCACGGAGAATTGCTCTCTGATCAAGCCCTGGCAGATCCAATGCTATTGACAAAACGTCCGACGGCATTAGAACAGTGTGTAAAATTCATGCGTACTATTATGCACCCCACGGGTATTGTGCCAGAGAAAAAAAATGTATCTAGCCAACGGCACACGACTCAGCGGATAGAAACATTTGCTGAGTTTGAATTTCGCAAGACTGCGCGTCCTGGTGGGATTGAATATCGCTCGACAGCGTTAGGCGATGAAAATGGCATACCTTACGGCCCCATTGGATTATTTTTGTTATTTCCAAAAGATGAAGGCTTCCCAGATAAGCAGTTTGTGAAATTTTCTGATGTTAACCTTGGGAGTGGGGTAGGTAAGCGAATCGAATTAAGGGATTTGCCGCCATTATCGAATTTCTCAGCTTGGCGTGGGTACCTCCAATTAAAGATAAGGCGTTTAAAAGGCGGGCGCTCACGGCTCAGTAAGTCAGGCCATGTGGCACTGCATAGTGAGGTAATTTTTCGTTACATCACTTCCTACGATGCCATTTATTTTACGCAAGATCCCACTTATGCCGGTTTGACTCGATACAACAAACCCGCTAATAAATCGTGGGCGTCCTTGTACCTGCAGGCCCTTTATTTGCAGCAATGTTACGCAAAAAAATTCGGTGGT
>JACREE010000036.1 GCA_016218405.1 Gammaproteobacteria bacterium | reverse complement strand
TTAAAAACACTAGGTCCTTTGGCAGCCCGCTTAATTATGACCCTTTATAGTCGTAATCGTCAGATTTTTCATTTTCAGGAGGCGGAGGAAATTTTAGGCGGTCGTGCACCAGCTTCTAAAGTAATCGCTCAACTTATAAAAAATGGGGTAGCGACTAGGTTAAAATCCGGGCTATTTCACCTCGTTCCTTTTGAGTTAGGTTTTGAACGAGAGTATTTAGGTAACCCTTATATTGTCGCTCGTGAACTAGCACAAGGCACACGTAAAGGTATTAAAGAAGAATATTATCTTTCTCATGGCTCTGCATTTGATCTACACCAGATGGTAACGCAACCACAACTGATCGTTTATATAAGCTCGCCTAGAATGATCCGTTCTCGAATGATACAAGGAACGGAGTTTCGATTTGTACATTGTAAGATAGATGACTTATTTGGTCTCACAGAAATGTGGATTGATAAACATGAGAAAGTCTGCGTCAGTGATCTGGAGCGTACATTATTAGATGGCTTAAAGCACCCAGCATACTGTGGGGGATTTTCCGAAGTAGCAAAAGGATTTTCTATAAAAAACCAATCAATCGATCCACAAAAACTTATCGACTATGCGATAAAGCTGGATGTGGGCGCTGTAACTAGAAGACTGGGTTATCTTATGGAACTGTACCAGATTGGTGCACGCATACATTGGGAATTCCTGCAAACAAAGCTCAGTGCTACATACCAATTACTTGATCCGGATCTTCCGGCAGAAGGGCCCCATATCGCAAAATGGCGATTAAGATTAAATATTCCGCAAGAAGAACTTTTTGCTATTAGAGGCACATAACTAATGATTCCACAAAGTCAGATTTCTAAACTCTCCAACCGCCTACTGAAAGAGCATAGTGGACGGAGAATCCCAGAAAGTGTATTAGAACGAGATTATTGTATTGCTTGGTTTTTAATTGGACTATCACGCTCACCTCTTCGCAATAAACTTGCGTTTAAAGGCGGAACAGCTTTGCGACGATGCCATTTTTACGAATATCGCTTTTCGGAAGATCTTGATTTCACACTGTTGCAACTGCTCTCTTTCGAGGAGTTAAAGCAGGAACTTGAGCCGGTCTATGAAGAAGTAAAACGGTCCTCGAATATTACTTTCCGTTTTTCACGTCCTGATCCAACCACACATCAGAACAGTTATACATTTTATCTTATGTATGAAGGACCACTCCCTGTAACGTCAACACCTAAAGAAATTAAAGTGGATATAACGATCAAAGAAAAAGTTTTTTATACCCCAGAAGAACTAGCCGTACTTAAAAACTGTGATGAATTTACTGATCTTCCTGAGGGAGAAAAAATCTTAGTGTATTCTCTTGGTGAGATTGCAACTGAAAAAACTGTAGCACTCCTCGATCGAGCTATACCTCTCTTACCTGAAGATGCGAACTCTCGCTGCGTTCTGAGGGCGATCTTGAGACGATCGTGATCTTGAAAAAACCCGTACAGGTAACAAACATGCTCGGGTTTTTTAAAGATCACGATCGTCTCAATCTCACCCCCAGCCCTGTGCGAGAGTTCGCATCTTCAGGTAAGAGAGGTATATCAATAATCGCTTTTCCAGTCTCTGGATCTTGAAATAGCACCTGATCGACCTCAGGCAACTGCTTAATCATATGCTTCATCATTTTGTTTGGATTCTTGAGCATCATTAATGTCAGTCGCATCATAACAGACGTTAACCAGGGCATGGTTTGAATCAAACTATTGGCAATGATTTGCCCGCGGGCCATGCCTATTCGCGATTCAGGTTTCTCAATGGGCGCCATCCCTGAAATAATTGCAGCACTTTGTAATCGCTCTGGAATTGCATAAGCACATGCTGCGACAAATGGTGCGCCACCAGAATGCCCCAAGATTGAAAATGTATCGATTGCCATGTGATCTGCTAACTCAATAACATCAGCTGCCCAAGAAAGAATGGTTCGATGATCATCCATAGAAGATAATCCCATTCCTGGTCTTAACCCCATTTTTTTAACAAAAGATGCCTCTGAATTACCGTCTGTTTACAGCCATCCACCCTATAGTTTTTGGTACGACTCCAAACGCAATAAAAATATACCGCTGAAAGACCTCCAAGAATTAGAACCTATCATGCAACATATTCCTATGATGTCCATTCAATTGGATAAGGAATTTAAACAAGATTTTGTGCCAGACATCAAGATCAGCATGGTACAAAATGGTAACGATTTAAATAATTGGATAGTTCCTGTAAAGGTAGCTTTTGAAATGGATGACTGTATGGCATTACGCTATCAACAATGTTTAGAGCAGGCACACACTCGGTTTATTCATTTTACTGCTGAAAATAATGGTCTTATCGTTGCTGCTGCAAGTTTATTTTTACACGATGAAATTGCCGGGCTCTACAACCTTGCTGTTCTTCCTGAGTTTAGAAGACAGGGTATTGCTAAAACACTACATTATGCTCGACTGAATGAAGCAAAAAGTAGGGGATATAAGCACGCAACTTTACAAGCCACACCGATGGCAACTGCATTAGATAATTCTCTAGGATTTGTAACTCACTCTGAACTATCAATGTACAAGTGTTAATTACTCACCCGTATTGCACTATGAAAAGCAGTTTAACTCAGAATGACCAGTGTTGGTGCTTCTTCCGCAGAACTACCATGAGGGAGTCGCCGCCTAATAAGTTTTTTAGCGGAAGCTTCACCCTTTAGTGTTAACTTATCCATGCAATGTGTCCATCTGGTCTTACTAAAATGGCTTGTTCCTTAGTTAATTGGTAACAGGCATAATAATCTGAATCAAGAATATGCAAGTCCTTACCAATAACCAGCGTTGTTTTTGGATATTGTTCTGGAATAGGTAATTTAAGTTTTTCAACTATGCAATTTTCTCCCGCTAAAAGAACATAATTCCTTTCGAATAAGTCAATAGTGGAGATAGTACGATTATTGTATGAAAACCAACAGTGTGGAGCACGCATGCCGACGATGGCTTTATTTTTATATGTATTGGGATTGAATGTAGGAATATCTGCATTTTCAGGACAGAGTGCATTAGACTGATAAATAAAACCAACATCAAGTCCAAGATGATTAATATGGTTAGTTTGCTCATTCAATCCATCATGAAATGCATTATTGTTACCATCAATAAGAGATTGGAAAATGGCATGTAATCGATTTGCGTTGACGACACTCCAATCAATCGTGGTTTGCGCTAGAGGTTTCCGTTCTTGTTCATAGCTATCCAACAATGTCTCATCGGCATAGCCTTGAATGACGTAGGCAATCTTCCATGCTAAGTTATGGGCATCCCCTATTCCGGTATTCATGCCCATACCCCCTGTGGGAGGAATTCGATGTGCGGCATCACCACATAAAAATATTCGACCATGGCGATACTGCTCAGCATTTAACGCTGCCATTTCCCACTTAAAAATATTAATTACGTTTACTGCAAGTTCTGGCTCATCAGCCGTAGCACGGACTAATTGAATTCCCGCTTCTTTGGTTAGGGTTTCATTGGCATTTGCCATACGTTTCGAAAAAATCCAGCGGCGTTTTAAATCGACGGCCATTATGATGCAATCCATTTGTTCTTTATCGGTAAACGCCATAACTGCAAAGGGTTTATCAGAAAGCCAAGGTGACAAATCAGTTTCACAGTAGACACTCACATGCGTACCTAGGAAAGGAATACCCTTCATGTTGATGCTAAGTTTTTTTCGCACAAAACTATTCGCACCATCAGCAGTAACGAGATACTGGCATCGAATTTTAGTGCGAGTATTATCAATAAGATTTTCTAATTCGCAATATACAAACTGATCGTCTTGTTCAATGTTGATCAGCTTGGTATTAAAATATACCTGGCTATTTTTTTGTGTTTTAAGACAAGCTAAAAGTTCTTGTTCAAAAATATCTTGTGATAATAAACAAGGTTCGGTAGGGCTTATTTCTTCTTGTTCCGTAATAAATGATACATCACCTTGTATTTCACCTTTCACATGATTCATCCAGAGAAAACGTCGTGCTGTTACAGGCAGTTCTAATTGACGAATTTGCTGCTCTGCTCCCCAAATACGGCACAATTCCATAGTACGGACATTAACGCCGCGTGCTTTGGGGTGAACAGCCGTGCCAGGATGTTTTTCTATCACGATATTGCGAATGCCTTGACGGCTTAATGCTATGGATGCAGAAAGCCCCACGGGACCTGCGCCAATAATGATCACTGGAATAGTAGACATAAAATCCTCACAAAAATGAAATTTGATCTCGCCCCGAAAAAACAGACACTCTACTAAGCGACCATTTTCGCTTCAAAATATTCAGGGCTTAAATAAGCAAGCCTAGAATGAAGACGTGTTCGATTATAATACACACCAATGTAATCAAATACATGATTTTTCGTTAATGCGCGTGTTAATAATTTTTCTCCATGGATAGCTTCAACTTTAAAGCTATGATTCCAACTTTCCATACCCCTCAGCAGCTCTTTATTAGCATGACTTTTAATTTTTAAATTTAATTTGTTTGCTTCTCGAGCTGCATGAGAATAATAATGTGTGCATACTCTAGCTTAGTGATGTGTCCGGGAAGTCAGGGCTAGATCACAAGGGGGTATAGGCTTGTTTCGAGGGGTAAAAAACAAAATTCAAGAGAAATTAAAACCATTTCAAAATCACCAAAATGAATCATTCATCAACGCTTAACCAACAGGTCACGAGCATGACACCCGTCTCCAAAATCACCTTCCGATCATTAGCGCTTTCTGACATTCCCCTCATGCATCATTGGTTTAACTTGCCACATGTCCGAAAATTTTATTCCTTGCGCTCATGGACTGAAGAAGAAGTTTTAGAAAAATTCAAACCCTATATTCTTGGCGAAAAACCCATTTCAGGGTTTATAGTTTTAGCAGATAAAAATCAGATTGCTTATATACAAACATGCAAAATAGCCGGCTATCGCTCTTGGGGGAATCAAAACTTATCAGAAGAAATCATCAAAAATTCCGCAGGATTAGATATTTTTATTGGCGAAAAATCCATGATAGGCAAAGGGCTGGGCGGCAAAATAATGCAGGAATTTATTGAAAATAAAATACGGCCTGAATTTCAATATTGCGTTGTCGATCCTGATATAAAAAACACAGCTGCCATCCGCTGTTATGAAAAACTACACTTCAAAGAACACACTCTCACCGAAACAGTTGATGCATTGGATCAACCGGTTACATTGAAGTTAATGATTCTAAAGCGCAGGCATAATTCTTAAAAAAACAAAGCCGGATCGATTTTAAATTTTTTTCGCAATGCTTGAATATGAGCGAGTGTTAATTGACGTTTGTTATTTATAATTTTGGATATTAATGACTTAGAGCCAATTTCAGGTAAATCATCTACACCCAACCGATGTTGTTCCATCAGTATCTTTAATATTGCACGACCCGAATCTAAAGATTTGATACGCGCATTAAAATCAGAGAACTCTTTTGACTTGTCTTCCCATCGCTCAATGCTAACAGCAAGAACTTCAATCAAAGGACGATTATAATCATAATCTTCAATAAGTTCATCCATTAATACTAATGCATTTTCATAATCATCTTCATTATCAATATGGCTAATAAAGTGAGCTTTTTCAAATAGGTCATGTGCTTTCTTCTTTATCATTGCGAATCCCATACCACCCCCTAACACAAACCATACAGAATAGCTGACAAGGCAATCATGCCCATCACAAAAACAAACCCATTACTTCGGTCGTTCATGTATCGTTTCATGGCAGGTACTTTGTAAACAGCATAAACAGGCATCACAAATAATAATAATGCAATGACCGGGCCACACAACATTTCAATCATGCCTAAAATACTGGGATTTAAGGTGGCCACCAACCAAGTGGTTAACACCATAAATACAGCGGTAATTTTGTTGAGTGTGTGACGCTCAATTTTTTTACCTTGTTTTCGTAATCGCTTGATCATGATTCCATTAAATCCTTCTCGTGCACCAAGGTAGTGGCCTAAGAATGATTTAAAAATCGCAAGAAAAGCGATGAGGGGCGCCAACCATTCGATCAAGGGCACGTGAAAATGGTTTGCCAAGTAAGACAAAATAGACACGTTTTGCAATTTTGCTTGCGCCAAATCAGCGGGTGACAAACTAAACACACAACTAAACACAAAAAACAAAACTGAAAAAACCATCATGAGATGACTTCGCAGCAACACACGCGAAGCGTTTTGTTCTGCTTGCTTTTCTCCCTTATTTTTCTCATGCACAGCAAAAGAAGAAATGATGGGCGAATGATTAAATGCAAACACCATCACGGGGATTGACAACCACAAGGTTTTATAAAAAGCAGACGTACCCAATGCATGACTCAGTGAGCCGGCTTGAGTAAAAAAAGCAGGATTCCAATAAGGAATAAGATACAAAGCTAATAATATCAATGACACAACAAAAGGGTAAACTAACAAACTCATTACTTTAACGGTGATTCGTTCACCAAAATAAACAGCGGTAATGAGCAATAAAATCAGTAAAATAGCAGTTAACGCACGGGGGGGCGCTTGCCTACCCAATTGATTCACAATAAAACTTTGTACGGTATTGGTGATCGCCACACTGTACAACAATAAAATGGGATAGATGGCAAAGAAATAAAGCCAGGTGATGATCTTACCCCAAGCAAGATTAAAATGTTCTTCTGCTACTTCTGTTAAATCGCCTTCTTTGGCTGCGCCTGAAAATACAAATCGACACAACGCCCGATGCGCAAAGAAGGTCATGGGCAAGGCTAGCACGGCCATAAAAACCAAGGGCCAAAACCCACCCATCCCCGCCGTAATCGGCAAAAATAAAGTGCCCGCGCCCACGGCTGTACCATACAAACCCAACATCCAGATGGTATTATCTCGTGTCCATGGATTCGTTTTTTTCACTACACAAGCTGCTTGCAGTAGAGTACTCATCTTAGTTTCACCACCATTGTTCAACGGCGGTTTTAGCCGCCAATCCTTGGGTTAATACTTCATACATATTGCGAATAATAGGTAAATTAAGCTGGTATTGCTCTGCTAATCCTTGTAACGCTTGGGTATTGTGATAGCCCTCAACCAATAAGCCCACGGTGGCTTGCGCTTCCTCCACCGTTTGACCTTGTCCCAAAGCTAAACCAAAGCGACGATTACGCGACTGATTATCTGTGCACGTTAAAATAAGATCACCCACACCTGCTACCGTTAAGAAGGTATCTTTCTTTGCACCCATGACTTCACCAAGACGGATCATCTCTTGCAAGCCGCGCGTCATTAAGGCACAACGCGTATTGGCACCGTAACCCAAACCATCACACATACCTGTGGCGATAGCTAACACATTTTTCACCACACCCGCCACTTGTGCACCCACCATATCTTGGCTGGTTTCCACATGAAAATAAGGTCGGGATAGTTTTTCTGCCCAAGCTTTGGCATAAGCTTTATCTGGACTCGCCACCAACACAGCACTGGGCAAACCCTGGGCCACTTCATTTGCAAAGGTAGGCCCTGTCACGATCGCACGTTCAACTTGCGGCCCCAATACGTCATTAATCACCTCTTGTGCCAAACGATTGGGTGGGATTAATCCTTTAGTCGCCCACGCCAATCGCATAGGAGCTTTCCATAAAGGACGTAAATTCATCAAGGTAGTTTGAAAAACATGACTAGGCACAACAACCAAAACATCTCGCACATTTTCTAATGATTCCGCCAAGTCACAAAATGGCAGCAGTGTGTCAGGTAAAATATGGCCTGGCAGATAACGAGAAACATGCTGTTGTTTCAATTGTTCGTAATGAGAATGATCAAACTCCCACAAATGTACGCGATGATTATTTTGTGCTAATACCATCGCAAGCGCCGTACCCCATGCACCTGCGCCCAATACCGCTACGGCTTCTTGCTTCATGCATTCCTCTTTTTTAAACGACCACGTTTTCTGTTTTTTCATCGGTGGGCTCAGCACCTTCGTTATAAACTTTTAAATCTAATTCATTTTCTTGTTTAGAAATCACCGTTGCCGCAAATAAATCACCCATCACATTCGTTGTTGTTTGCGCCATATCATTTAATCGATCTACACCTGCGAGCAAAGGAATGGCGCCCAGGGGTAAACCCACAGACGTCATCACAGCGCTCATCGCAATGATACCTGTCCCGGGAATGCCTCCCGCCCCCATACAAGTCAAAATAATACTGACCACTATCGTAAAATAGTGTGTCAACCCTAAATGTATCCCATACATATTCGCAGCAAACACCGTCGCAATCCCTAGGTATACAGACAAGCCATTTAGATTAAGCGAAGTACCCAAGGGCAACAAAAATCGCCCTATCTCAGCGGGAATACCTAAATTTTTTTCTGCTGTTTTCATCGTCAGGGGTAAAGTGGCGGCACTGCTGGAACTCGTGAAAGCCAATAATAGCGGCCCTAGAATACGACGAAAAAAATAAAAAGGATTTAATCGAGAAACATAGGCCAAGGTAAAACCATAGAAAACAAGTGAGTAGGCAATGCAACCTAAATAAACTGTGGCCACCAATTTAAACAAAGGCAACAAGGCGGCTAAACCCATCTCTCCCGTCACCCAAGCCATGAGGGCAAAGATACCTACGGGTGCAAAACTCATGATGAGGCTCGTTAATCGAAACACGACTAATGAAAAAGAATGAAATAATTTTGCAACAGGTTGAGCGGGTTCACCTGTTAAATTAATCGCAATACCCAACAACACTGCAAACACTAAAATTTGAATAATGTTACCGTGAGCAAACGCATTCACTGGGTTAGAAGGCACGATATTCACTAACATATCCATCAAGGCAGGCGCAGCTTGTGCCGTTGCAACACTGGCTCCACCCAAATCAGGATGGAAATGCTTGCCCGGCCCTAACAAAAGCGCCATCGCAATGCCCATGACCGCTGCCACCGCCATGCTGACGGTATATAAGCCGATTGCTTTAAACCCCAAACGCTTCATGCGCTGCCGATCACCGTTCATCGAGGTAATCGCACACACGATGGCGGTAAACACCACTGGCGCCACCATCATGTTAATGGCATTAATAAAAATCGAGCCTAGGGGCTTTAAATAGACAGCACGATGCCCCAGTAAAACGCCCAGCAAGGTACCCGACACCAAAGCAAGCAGAATTTTTTGCCAAGCGGGCAAACGCCCCCATTTTATCCACATCCCTTCGTCTTTTTCTTTCATGGGGGAACCACCTTTTCTATTTAACAAGACCTTCCATCTTAAGTGAAACGGGGGGCTTGATGTCAAGTTTGGGAAGAAATAAAAAAGAGAAATAAGGTTTAGTTAATTTTCCATACCCCTTGTACCTGAAAATACTGGAAATACTGGTTTTTTTCATCTCGCTATTTTGAAAATTTTTGCATGAAATTGCCTTGATATTTTGACAATTTTTATCTAAAATTACCCCATTATTTTGCAAAAAAGGATGGGCATGCACAGAGATTTAATGGTTGAATTGATACGCTGGAAAAATGCAAAAGAACACATGCCTCTTTTATTACGTGGTGCCAGACAAGTAGGAAAGACACACTTAGCGGTCACTTTTGGCCAAACTCACTTTGAAAACATGCTTATTATCAACTTCGAAAAAGAAGAGAAATATAAGCTGGCCTTCGACACACTCAATCCTAAAGACATCCTTAATCGTCTCTACTTACAAAGTGGTCACTCAGTACAACCAGGCAAAAGTTTATTGTTTTTAGACGAAATCCAAGAATGCACTCAGGCGCTTAAATCCTTGCGTTATTTCAAAGAAGATATGCCTGAACTCCATGTTATTGCAGCTGGCTCATTATTAGAATTCACGCTCAACAGTGAGAATATGCGCATGCCTGTTGGACGCGTCGAGTCATTGTTCGTCAAACCACTTTCTTTTTATGAATATCTCAGCGCACTTGGCTTTCAACATTTACGGCAATACCTGAATGAAGTCACCCTCAAAACACCGATTGAACCCACTGCACACGATGAGTTGTGCGAACATTTGCGTAATTATTTTTTTATTGGTGGATTACCTAATGTCCTCAACGAATACCTCTCCTCTCATAACTTAGAGCGCGTACAGATAAAACAGCTTAACCTGGCACAAACTTATCGAGATGATTTTGGGAAATATGCCAATAAAACAAAACATCAGCCCATGAAAACACTCCTCAGCGCCGCACCTAATCTTATCGGCAAAAAATTTATTTACAGCAAAGTAGATCCCGACATCGGCTCGCGAGAAATAAAAATAGCGCTTAATTATTTGGTTGAAGCGGGTCTGCTCTATAAAGTACACCACACTAACGCAAGCGGATTACCTCTCAATGCCTTAGCAAGCGAAAAACACTTCAAAGTTATTTTTCTCGATATTGGTTTATCTAACGCCTCAAGCCAACTTTCTCCTGAAACCTTCCTTCAAAAAGATTTACTTCTTCTCAACCGTGGCATACAAACAGAACAATTTTCTGGACAAGAATTGTTAGCTTACTGCAAACCTTATATACAAAGTGAACTTTTTTATTGGGATCGAGAAAAACAAAATAGCAGCGCAGAGGTTGATTACGTCATCAACGTCAACGATCACATTATCCCCATTGAAGTCAAAGCAGGAAAAACAGGCAGCCTACGTTCTTTACAGATTTTCTTAAATGAAAAAAATGCTCAACTGGGTGTTCGCCTTTCCCTCAAGCCACTTGAGCTCCACTCGCGCATATTATCTATACCGCTTTACATGATCGCTGAAATCCCAAGATTGGTTATGGCGCAAATGAAATAAGATTTCGTTTTTCATTTGTAGTAATCTTCTTTCATGCATTCGGGTTCGTTAAGGTGATTGTAATCAATTAAAATCTCCTCTCCTTTTTTAATATCATGCACAGCATAGACCAGCCCATGATCTTTTTTTATTATATTCGGGTGTGGAGAATGATTGAGGTACCAGCCAATTTCCATGCGGTCAAATCGTTCTGGGCAGAGGCATTCCGCATCGTTGAGGTAGATCACATATTTACGAAATGTATCTGGAATATCTGAAATTTTCATTTTTCTGGGTTTAAATATTCCTGAAAATAATTGCATGCCATTTGGAATATCATGCGCTGCAAAAACACCGACGCCGCCTAACGGAGAAGGTTGCAAAATAAAGGTAAATTCAGTCGAGTTAGCCATCATTTAAATTGTATGTAACCGTTTGTGTTTTTGCCAGTTAAAAAAAATATACATAATCATCGAGTGAAAGTCGACAGAGAATTACACACCCACCGTTCTAAAGTTTCCCAAGCCGATCCGACTTTCGCGCCTTTAATCAACTGATCGATGTCGAAAGCGGTTTCTAAGGATTGTTGCCACTCTTTTAAAGAATAACGTTTACGCGCTTGTTGTATTGCGTGCTTTTTTCTTTCTAAGGCAGGAGAAGGTTTGCCGTACAGGGGGCCGCCTTGGATTAACTCGCGGATTTCTTTACTTAACAACCATAACACAAGCGCAGGCTCCACACCTTCTTCACGAAGCTTAGACATAATATGCAAAGCTCGCTCTTTGTCACCACTTAACACGGGTACACTTAAATCAAACAATTGAAATCGTGCTTGATCTTGTACCAGCGCTGAAATTTGATCAACAGAAAGCTTGCCTTCACCATATAACATATGTAATTTTTCAATTACTTGCGCCAAGGCAAATAAATTATTTTCACCACGTCGCGCCAGCAAACGCTGCCCCGCTTCATCACAACTTAAATTAAATTTTTTTAATCGAGCAGCGATCCAGGCAGGCAAACGAGCCATCTCTATCGGCCACACTTGCACAACCATACCTTGTTGCACAATCGTCTTAAACCAAGTTGTATTTTGTTGCGCCTGCGCCATTTTACCACAACGCACTAACACACAATTGTCCGGGTGCGGTGCTTGCACATAACGCAATAAGGCTTGTCCTAATTTTTCAGGTATTTTTTCGGTCAGACAATAGAATTCAATGCATTTTTTAGATGAAAAAAGAGAAAGATTATCTGATTGGAGTTGAAATACACTGTCATCAAAGTGTGCGTCTTCCACCATCCACACTTTGCGCTCATCAAATCCTTGTTTTTTGATGTGTTCACGCAGGAGGGTACATGCTTCATCTACCAATAAAATTTCATCCCCCGTCACAAAATAAATCGGTGACGAGGTCGTTTTCAATTGCTCAACAAGTTGGTCGTATCTGAGTTTCATGCATTTTCCAAGCACTCAATTGCATCATGATTTGATTCGCCACATCACGTCGCATGTCATCCAATAGGTAGGGTGGAATGACATTACCCATCAGCGCCTGATTTGTGTTAATCGTAAAATTACGTACCGCATCCACCGTGCGCCAAGGAATAAGATCTTCACCCCCACGGCTCGACAAACGATAAGGGATCGCATACCTCACTGTGTTCACGCTGACTTGATTACTAAACCCGTATCCCACCGAATAAAAAGACGTTTCGCTTTTTCTCATCTCCAACTTGTAAGGTGCTTGTTCGGCTGAATCCACCAACACCACTCCCGCCGCAGTCAACATCGCTCGCAAGGTTTTAGATAAAGGGCCATAAGGATCCGGTGTTTCAATATATAAAGCATGCATCAAATTGGTTTTATTCGTCGCACGACCACGGAGCTGAAATCCACAAGCCGTTAAACATAAAAACACACACATCAATACCAGCATTTTTTTCATGATAGTCAGATCACAATGTTCACAATACGCCCTGGAATGGTAATGATTTTTTTCACAGTCAGTGCTCCCACGAGGACCTGTATTTTCTCATGAGCAAGCGCTACCTTTTCAATTTCTGCCACGGACAGGTGTACCGGCACCTCAATCTGTGCACGCACCTTACCATTCACTTGCACCGCCATCGTCTGTGTCACCGCTTTTAAAGCCTCGTGATTGACTTTGGGCCATTTCGCATTCACCACCCATCCCTCATACGCTAGCTGCTTCCACAGATAATGCGAAATATGCGGCGTCACCGGCGCAAGCAAGCGAAGCAATATACTCATCCCTTCTGACAACACACTATCCAAGTAAGCTTCTGTGCTTTCATCACGGTTTGTTTCAGCCACTTTGTACAAAACGTTTAACAATTTCATGCACCCAGACACCACGGTATTTAATTGTGTCCGCTCAAAATCATAGCGCGCTTGCTGCAAAATTTCGTGTATCTCTCGTCGAAATTTCTTTATTTCTTGAGAAGCCGTTTCCCAATCTAACGGATTAGGCTGTGTTTTACTGATGGCTTGCCCTTGTTTAATTCGATCTGCCGTTTGATATGCTAGGGCCCAAACACGTTTTAAGAAACGACTCGCTCCTTCCAAACCGGCATCAGACCACTCCATGGATTGTTCAGGGGGAGCTGCAAATAAAATAAATGCTCTCACCGCATCTGCGCCATATTTTTCTATCATCTGCTGCGGATCAACCACATTGCCTTTTGACTTTGACATTTTACTGCCGTCTTTTAACACCATGCCTTGTGTCAGCAAGCGTGTAAATGGCTCGTCACAATTTACTAAACCTTCATCACGCATTAATTTATGAAAAAATCGTGCATACAATAAATGTAACACCGCATGTTCAATGCCTCCCACGTACTGATCAACAGGCGTCCAATATTTTGCACGATCATCCAACATTTCACGCTCTTGGTTATACGAAGCAAAACGTGCGTAATACCAAGAAGATTCCATAAATGTATCGAAGGTATCGGTTTCACGTTTCGCGGCTTTAAAACAGTGCGGGCATCGCGTTTCGTAAAAAGAAGGATTCGTCTTAAGCGGGGAAGACACACCTTCAAAATTCACTTCTTCTGGCAACACCACGGGTAAGTCTTGCTCTGGCACAGGTGAAACACCACATTCATCACAATAAATCATCGGAATAGGTGTACCCCAATAGCGTTGACGCGATACACCCCAATCACGCAAATGATAATGCACTTTTTTCACTGCTAATTTTTCTTTAACCAAATAATTTGTGATGCTGATTTTTGCTTCTTCAGAGGGTAACCCATCAAATTGCGCAGAATGAATTAGCGTCCCTGACTCCGAAAATGCTTTTTTGGTTAAATCACACACCACACCTTCGCGCGGGGTAATCACTTGTTGAATAGGTAGCTGATAAGACATGGCAAATTCAAAATCACGCTGATCATGTGCAGGCACTGCCATCACCGCCCCTGAGCCGTAATCCATCACAACAAAATTAGCCACCCAAACAGGCAATTTCTTATGTGTTATAGGATGCACAACATGCAACCCTGTGTTCATCCCTTTTTTCTCTAACGTGGCCATAACCGCTTCAGCCACTGGCGTATTTTTACATTCAGCGATGAAAGCTTGGAGCGCTGGATCATCTTGCGCCAGGGTTTTTGCAAGCGGATGCTCAGGCGCAATCGCCAAATAAGTCACCCCCATCAAAGTATCCGGGCGCGTCGTGTAGACAGTTAATGTTGCATCCGGCTCCTCAACCACAGAAAAACGAATTTCCACGCCCTCAGAACGACCGATCCAGTTACGTTGCATGGTTTTAACTTGTTCTGGCCATTCTTCCAAGGTATCCAAATCACGCAACAATTCTTCTGCATACGCTGTAATTTTCAAAAACCATTGTTTAATTTCACGTCGCTCAATCAACGCACCTGAACGCCAGCCACGCCCATCGACCACTTGCTCATTTGCTAAAACTGTTTGATCCACTGGATCCCAATTCACCGTTGCTGCTTTTTGATAGACCAAACCTTTTTTATAAAGCTGGATAAAGAACCACTGCTCCCAGCAATAATAATCTGGATCACAGGTCGCTAATTCTCGCGTCCAATCATACGCCAAACCAAGACGCTTAAATTGCGTCCGCATGTGTGCAATATTTTCATAAGTCCATTTTGCAGGCGCCACGCCATGCAAAATGGCCGCATTTTCTGCAGGCAAGCCAAAAGCATCCCACCCAATGGGTTGCAGTACATTACGCCCCAACATACGCTGGTAGCGCGCAATAACATCGCCCAGGGTGTAATTACGCACATGCCCCATGTGCAAACGGCCACTGGGGTAAGGAAACATGGCTAAACAATAAAATTTTTCTTTGCTGAGGTCTTCAAGGCTGCTAAAAACAGCCTTTTCTTCCCAACAGGCTTGGACTTCAGGCTCAATAATCTGGGGTGGATACTGTTCGCTTATCATAAATTTTCTTCTATTTTTCCCTTGAAAACCTGGTAGGATAGCTGAATTCCTCTCTTGAATCACCTCTTAAATAGATGAAATACCCTGATGCAGAAAAAATCGAACAGCTCAAAAAAGAAATTAATGAACATAATTACCGTTATTATGTATTAGACACCCCCACCATCTCTGACGCACAGTATGATCGCTTGCTCAAAGACTTAACAACGCTTGAACAAAGCCACCCTGAACTCATCACCCTCGACTCACCCACCCAGCGCGTGGGCGCCGCCCCCTCCAAGACATTCAACCCTGCCACGCATCGCGAACCCTTGCTGTCTTTGGATAATGCGCTTTCTCTTGAGGAAGCCCTGGCTTTTGAAAAACGTATCCACGATCGTTTAAAAAACAACAACATTTTAACGTATACCTGCGAGCCCAAAATGGATGGTTTAGCAGTGAATTTGACCTACATCCAGGGTTTACTCACGCGCGCCGCCACACGAGGAGACGGTTATACGGGCGAGGACATCACGCTCAATATTCGTACCCTGCCCTCTGTGCCTTTACGTTTACGCACGAACACCCCTCCCGCCTACCTTGAAGTACGAGGCGAAGTCTACATGCCTAAAAAAGCTTTTTTAGCACTCAATATTGAAGCTGAACGTCATGGGGAAAAAACATTTGCAAATCCTCGTAATGCAGCTGCGGGCAGTTTGCGCCAGCTGGATCCTCGCATCACCGCCAAACGTCACTTGGCTATTTTTTGCTATGGCATGGGCTATTATGAAGGCAAACTCGCCCTCCCATCACAACATGCTTTATTGCAACAACTCAAAGACTGGGGATTCCCTGTCTGTCCTGATATCGTCACCATACAAGGCATTGAACATTGCATTCAATTTTTCAACACTATAGAAAAAAAACGAAAAAAATTACCTTACGAAATCGATGGTGTAGTTTATAAAGTAGATGATTTTAAGTTACAGCAAATTTTGGGCTTTGTTTCGCGCGCACCCCGTTTTGCCATCGCACATAAATTCCCTGCACAAGAAGAAACAACGGAAGTTATTGCAGTTGATTTTCAAGTAGGACGCACAGGCACACTCACGCCCGTTGCACGATTAAAACCGGTAGCAGTAGGCGGCGTGATAGTCAGCAATGCCACCTTACATAATTTAGATGAACTCACACGAAAAGATATTCGCGTACATGACACGGTGATCATACGACGCGCGGGCGATGTGATTCCTGAAATCGTGGGACGTATTTTAGAAAAGCGCCCACCCTCCACTCAAAAAATAACTTTACCCAAACACTGCCCTGTCTGCCATGCAGATGTCATCCAAACAGAAGGTGAAGCGGCTGCACGCTGCAGCGGTGGTTTATTTTGTTCTGCTCAACGCAAAGAAGCCATTAAACATTTTGCCTCTCGCAAAGCCATGGACATTGATGGCTTGGGCGATAAAATCATTGATCAGCTAGTTGAAAAAAACTTAATTCACTCTGTTGCTGATTTGTACCACTTAACGCTCTCACAATTGGTAAGCTTGGAACGTTTTGCTGATAAATCTGCCCAAAATTTAATAGATGCAATTGAAAAAAGCAAACAAACCAGCTTGGCACGTTTTCTTTATGCTTTAGGCATACGTGAAGTTGGCGAAGCCACAGCCGCTTTACTGGCACAACATTTTTTATCATTAGACACGCTCATGCAGGCAGACAGTGCGACACTCCAACAAGTATCCGATATTGGTCCTGTGGTCGCTACACACATTCGTATTTTCTTTCAACAAGCCCACAATCAAACCATCATCAAACAACTTTTAAAGGCCGGAATTCACTGGGAAACCCCTAAACAAAACACACATCTCCCGCTCCAAAATCAGCGCTTTGTGATCACAGGCACACTCTCATTTTACACTCGCGAAGAGGCAACGCAGCTGTTACAATCATTGGGAGCGAAGGTCAGCAGTTCCGTTTCTGCAAAAACAAGCTATCTTGTTGTAGGCGAAAATCCCGGTTCAAAATTGACTCAAGCACAAAAATGGAACGTTCCACTCTTAAGCGAACAACAGCTACGTGACATGCTGCAACAAGGAATGACATGAAGACAACCACATGGATGAGTTTTTTTCTTGGCTTGGTACTCAGCAGTGCTGCCTTAGCAGCCGCGGATGAACCTGCCGCACCTAACAACCGTGATCCGTATGAAACCTTCAATCGTCATACCTACAAATTAAACGATACGTTAGATCGAGCTATCTTAAAGCCCATCGCTGAAGGCTATGTGTTCATCATGCCTAATGTAGGGCAAAAAGGCGTACATAATTTTCTGACTAATTTAAAACAACTACCTTATTTTATTAACGATGTATTACAATTTGATGGCTATGCAGCTCTCTCTGACACATGGCGATTTTTAATTAACACCACCATTGGGATAGCCGGCTTCATAGATGTGGCCACGCCCCTGGGTTTACCTGCACACACACAAGACGTGGGACTAACCTTTGCGCGTTGGGGTTACAAACAATCAAACTACCTTGTCATTCCTTTTTGGGGACCCAGCACTGTGCGTGACGCACTGGGTTTGCTCCCCTATTACTTCATGACAGTCTACCCCTACATTGATCCACCTGAATTAGGTTGGGCGCTCTTGGGCGTCGACGTCATTGACCAACGCGCACAATTCCTCAAACTGGATGATGTCGCGAAAAAAGCCGCACTTGATCCCTACGCTTTCCAACGCAATGCTTACTTACAACGTCGCAACGCACTTATCTCAGACAATGAAGGCACGGCGGGCAAAGATACTGCCTTTGAAGAGGAAGAAGACGAGGATATTGACGCTGATTTTGATGATGATGAAAAACCAGCCGCCCCCGACACCACAAAAAAGAAGGGAAGCGTCAACAAATCTACAAAAACTGAAGCTGCCTCCACGCCTCATACAACACCACCGCAACCGTATTAGACAAATTCAGGCTTCGACTCTCTGCTTTCATCGGGAGACGAAGCCAATGTTCAGGCAAAACCACTTCATGCAAGCTCGCAGGCAAGCCTCGTGTTTCTGGTCCAAATAAAAAAACATCTTCATCTTGAAAATGTGGTTGGGTGTATACCACACTGGCTTTGGTAGATAAGGCAAACAAACGTCTACTTTGGATGGCTTGTTGAAAGGCTTGGAAATTCACATGAATTTGAACTCGTGCAAACTCGTGATAATCCAAACCTGCTCGTCGCATTTTTGCATCATCTGGTCGAAACCCTAAAGGCTCGATAAGATGCAATTGCGCTCCCGTGTTTGCGCACAAGCGAATAATATTGCCCGTATTGGGTGGAATCTCAGGCTCGAATAAAGCAATATGCAACATACTTAAAAAATTCCAGAGGTTGTTTACAAGTTAGCATTGTAAACAACGCCTAACCGTTCTTCACTGATTTCTGAATAGCCTTCCCTGTTTGTTCCATATCTTGCCCAAATCCTTCCATGGTGTGTTCGCACGCAGATAACATAAAACACGTCCACGTCATTATCACTGCTAAGACCTGTTTTTTCATTCTTCCCTCCTGTTTTTAAGATACGCGGCAAACTCTGTGCCCAACTCGGGATGAGCCAAGGCATAGGACACAATAGCCTGCAAGTAGCCTAACTTACTGCCACAATCGTAACGCGTACCTGAAAATTTTAATGCGTACACAGGTTCTACTTGAAGCAACTTTGCAATCGCATCCGTTAACTGAATTTCGCCTTTTTGATCTTGTTGTGTGTGCGCCAAAAAATCCATGATACGGGGAGACAAAATATAACGCCCCACCACGGCTAAATTAGAAGGGGTTTCTTTTTCACTGGGTTTTTCAACAATAGAGTTTATACGATAAACCGGGCCTTCACTCGCCTCAACCGCAACCATCCCATATTTATAACTTTCTGAAAGCGGCACTTCTTGAACTGCAATCACACTACATTGCGTTTTTTCATACACTTCTATCATTTGCTGCAGGCAACCCTTGCCCTCTGCATGAATCAAATCATCGGCAAGCAATACGGCAAACGGTTCTTTACCTGTTTGTGAGTGCGCACAATATACCGCATGCCCCAGCCCTAACGATTCGGGTTGACGCACATACGCACAATTGGCACCAGCAGGTAAAACATTTTTCACTAAAGATAACAGCTCAGTTTTACCTTGCTGCGCTAGTTTAGATTCCAATTCATAGTGCGAATCGAAATGATCTTCAATCGCACGTTTACTGCTGCTCGTCACAAAAATAAGATCTCTTATCCCCGCCGCAACGGCTTCTTCCACTGCGTATTGAATCAAGGGTTTATCCACGATAGGCATCATTTCTTTTGGATTGGCTTTAGTAGCAGGTAAAAAACGCGTCCCCATACCCGCAACAGGAAAAACAGCACGATACACTGACATCAGTAACACACCTCACCACGTCCAATACCATAATATTGAAATCCCTGCGCCTTAAGATAAGTCGGATCATAAAGATTACGTCCATCAAAAATAACAGGCTGAGTTAACATCGATTTAATTGATTCAAAATCAGGTGAATAAAACACATTCCATTCTGTCACAACTATCAAGGCATCCGCTCCTTCTAATGTTTCCATGGCTGTGGCACATAGGCTGAGGGAATCCGCTTGCTGCGAATAAAGACGTGCAGCTTCTGGCATCGCCACGGGATCATACGCACGCACCTTCGCGCCCGCTTCCCACAAAGCTTCCATTAAATAACGGCTGGGCGCCTCACGCATATCATCTGTATTTGGCTTGAACGCTAATCCCCAAACAGCCAAGGTTTTTCCTGCCAATTTTCCTTGAAAATGTTTTTGTATTTTATGAAACAAAATATGTTTTTGGCGTTGATTCACTTGGCTGACAGATTTAATTAAAACTGCATCATAGTTCAATAATTCTGCCATCTTTTCGAGTGCACTCACGTCTTTAGGAAAACAAGAGCCACCATACCCACAACCTGCGTAAATAAAATAAGGACCAATACGCGGATCAGACCCTATCCCCATGCGAATTTGCTCAATGTCCGCACCTAAACGTTCTGCTAAATGACTCATTTCATTCATGAAACTGATTTTTGTGGCCAGAAACGCATTCGCTGCATACTTCGTTAATTCAGCTGAACGCACATCCATTAAAATCAAACGATCTTGATTACGATTAAAAGGTGCATACAACGATTTCATAGCTTCTGCCGCACGCGGTGAATTAACACCCACAATAATGCGATCAGAATTCATGAAATCCTTCACTGCCGCACCTTCACGTAAAAATTCAGGATTAGACACGACGTCCACGTCTACTTGAAGTTGACGCTCTGCGAGCACCTGATTGATCACCTCTTTCACACGATCAGCTGTGCCCACCGGTACCGTCGATTTATTGATGACGATACGATAATCCGTTAAATACTGCCCTATTGTTCGAGCCACTTCTAAAACATAACGCAAATCGGCCGAACCATCTTCATCCTGAGGCGTGCCCACAGCAATAAAAAGGTAACGACCGTGTGCAACTCCTTTTTCGGGATCTGTTTCAAATATCAAATGCCCAGATTTTATGTTTTTTTCAATGATTTCGGGCAAACCGGGCTCATGAATAGGGCATATGCCACGCTTTAACCCTGCAATTCGCTCCTGATTCACATCCATGCAACAAACGTTGTTTCCCAGCTCAGCCAAGCAGGCCGCTGTGACCAGACCCACATAACCCGCACCAAATACCGTGATTTTCATCGAGTTTCCTCAATCTTATCCCAACTAGAATTGGGCGCGATCATAGCATGTCAATGCATACTTCGCACTTCAGCGTGCGTGGGCTCTACTCTTAAGGAAGGAATGGGCTCTGGGGGCTGTTCAGCCAAACGACCGGATAAACGACGAAAAAAAGTAGGGCTAAAAGACCTTGAGGTCGTTGCCTGCAGCAAATCTTGCCTGACCCTTTTTTGTATTTCAGGCGATAAAACAAGCCCCTCACCCAAGAAGTAACCCGCCTGCTTAATTTGGGCCACTTGCTGCGTGATGGCAGGATCTTCAGACAATAATAATCTTATCACCTCCCCCGCCTCTTTTTGATAAGCACGCGCGGCCACAAACACACACAAGTCATCTTGCATTTTTTTATCAAAACAAATAGTTTGTTTGGGTGAAGTATTGATCAATACTATTTCCACCTCTTTTTGATTATTTTCATGGGTTGTACGAACAAAAGCCCACACTTTTCCTGTTTGATCCAACTTAAATACTTCACAAGAAAAATCCCCTCTCGCCGGCCTTAGCTTTTTTAAAATTAAATTTATTTGTCGAATAAATTCACTAAAATCTTGTCGCGCACACCAATGATTTTCAACACATCGAAATGCCGGACGATAATCACCTTGTTTATACGGAACACCTTGCCTTTTTATCCGTTCAAAAAAATCTTCAACCACTTCGCTTTCATCCGCATGAACTAATGTTTTCAATGTTTTTTTATACGCCTGGCGCAAACAAGCACGCAAGGGATGGCTCAATCGCTGATAATACTCCCTCATTACCTGTTCATTTTGAATGAAACTTTCTGCCATATCCTCCAAAACAGCCTCCGCTTCATCAGGGAATAGGTCGAACACCTTATGTTTTCTATGCGGATAAAAATCTTCTTGCGTTTTTGAATGGCGAAAAACAGATTTTACAGACGTATCACCGTATTCATCACCACACAGTAAATACCAGCCCGCTTTTGATGTAAATGCAGCAATCGCTATTTTTTCATGAACACGTTTTTCAAATACCTCCCTTGTATTCGCCTGACCTCGATAAATTTCACGCTCGATATCTTGAATAAATTGATAAAGCACTTGTCGACAATACGCATGACGTTTTTCATCATTATCATGAAATCTTTCTTCAAGTTCTCTATAAATACATAACAAATCTGGGCTTGATTTAATTCTTTCTCGCGCCATTTCTTCAATCACCAGACCCGCCAAGGACAACTCATCATGGTTGCCGCTGAAGTTGATCGACCCCCCCAAATAAGTTTCGCGTACAATCCCCCCTTCGCCATGCGATACCATTTGGCTTTTTACTTGTTCATCATACTTAGACCAATACGGCATTTCACCTGTCCAACTGGGTGAAGCAAAATAAGCACCGGCGGCCGTTGTGTGTGTTGCTCCTCGCTCTGAAAGAGGGGTTTGTACCCGATCTAACACTTCTTGATGAGGCGGACCTTTATACAGGGCTTCATCGAAAATGATGGCAGAACAATCATGATATTTTCTGACGAGATCATGAGCCAGCGCATAAATTCGTTGTCTTGGATATTTATTAATGCGCCAAGCCATATCAGAACGTATGCCATCAAAACCATATTCCCCAATATAAAGTTCTAAATAAGGACGCCAAAATTTATCAATAATCTCATCACAAATAGCCTGATTTTCGTAATTAAATGGACGCACATCAGGGTATAAAGGATCAATAGGTAAAAACCATTCTCTATGTTGTTCACACAAAGGAGAATCGGCTGCAACATGATTCAGTACTAAATCGAAAAGAGGCACAAGCCCGTGTTTTTTTGCCTCCCGTGTCAAATGCCTCATGAGCTCAACAACATTAGAAGAAGCAGGCGCAAAACGAGGGTCCAATCGGTGGTGTTCACTGATACCGTATAAACTGCCTGACACAGGTGTATTACAAAATACGCCTGTTTTGCGATCAAACATTTCTATCGCACATTCACCTGTTTTCGCCATGGATTGCCACCAAACAGCATTGAATCCCAACGCCGCAACGCGCTGTAAATCTCGAGTCATGGCGGTGATATCAGTGTACTGATATGGAAACATATTATACAAAATCAATATCCCATTTGTTTCCAATGGATGTTCTGGCATGTCCCTTCCTTAGGTCACCTATTATGTCGCAGAACATCATGTCCGGTTTTAGATAAACTCGTCAACCCAGTGAGTCTGTAAAAATACAGAACAATCAAAGATTTTCATTTTTAATCAAAGGGAATTTCGTTATGATGTCCGTTGGAAGAGTTACCCCATCACCAGGAGGAAGAAATGCGCCAACAATCAGGCTTTACCTTAATTGAACTCATTGTCATCATCGCCGTTTTAGGTATTTTATCTGCCGTTGCTGTCCCTCAGTTTATTACCCTCGCCACAGAAGCACGCACCGCTACCGTCAATGGCATCAATGGCGCGCTCAACAGTGCAACCGCATTAGCCATTGCCAAATACACGGCAGCGGGTAACACAGGTACCACGGTTGACATGAATGGCACCAGTGTAACTGTAAACTCAGGCACCGGGGTCCCAGTGGGTACCGCTGCCGGCATCGGTTCTGCCTTGAGCAACAAAACGGGCATCACCATCAATTACACCACTGCCACTGCCGTGTCCTTCCAACCTTCAGGCGGTTCATCTACCTGCCAAGTGGCTTACAATGGCAGCACAGGGGTAACCACGGTAACAACATCGGGTTGCTAATAAATAAACGGGTAGCGTGCGATCGATTACGTTTTAACGAGAGGATAAAGCTATGCGCCAACAAACAGGTTTCACCTTAATTGAGCTGATTGTCATCATTGCTGTTTTGGGTATTCTATCTGCGGTTGCTGTTCCTCAGTTTATTACACTGGCCACAGAAGCGCGTACCGCGACCGTGAATGGCATCAACGGCGCATTAGGCAGTGCAGCCGCCTTGGCCGTTGCCAAATACACCGCCGCAGGCAGCACAGGTACCACCGTCAACATGAATGGCACCAGCGTCACGGTTAACTCCGGCACAGGCATTCCCGTGGGAACGGCTGCCGGCATCGGCTCTGCTTTGAGCAATAAAACCGGCCTCACGATTAATTACACGACGGCTACGGCGGTGACCTTCCAACCTTCAGGCGGTTCATCTACCTGCCAAGTGGCTTACAATGGCACCACGGGGGTAACCACGGTAACGACATCTGGTTGTTAACTTACTCATACCGAGGATAGATCAGAGTATTAAATTCGCCTCGCCCATCCGCTTGTTGCGTTGCAAAATTTATACCGAAGTAGGCAATATTTTGTAAATTTGTCGTTGGCGACCCCGACACATCAAAATAAGACAACGTAAATGTTTTCACTTTGTCCGCCAACACACGCGCGCCACCCTCATCACGCATCAATCGATTTCCGATCAGGGAATACATGATGAGCCTGCCTTTTTCATTTTTAAAATAAATAGAAACAGGCGTTGCCGAAATTAAATCGGATGGCGCGCGTATTCGCTTTAATTCACCCGTCAGATAGCGCATCACTAACAAGCTCGCTGATTGTCGCTGCATCGTTTCTTGATTATGAAAATAACTGTCAAACGCGCGGCCTAACAAATTTGAAACTAAAGCGACTATCACGCCCAATACCACGATTACCACCACAAATTCGATTAGGGTGTAGCCACGGCACCCACATGATATTTTTTTCACCACACCCCCGACACTATTGTTTTTAATGTCACCTTTGTACCGTTAGCATCAGAAGCTACCACGGAAACCAGGGCATAAGCAGGATCTGAATCCAACACCCAGGGCGTCACAGAACTACTCACCGTATAACCTGACGGAATCGTCAAACAAGCAGCAGGCGGCGAAGCTGTCGTACAAGGATCGCGGGTATTGAGGTAACCAAGAAAGTAATGCTGTCCCAAAATCAATTCCATGCGTGCTTGCGCCACAGATAATACTTTCTGCGACTGTGAACTCATCGGCGCCTGCCGTAACAAAGTCGTCATCACTGATACCACACCCACCATCGCAATCGACACCGTCGCTATCAATAAAACCAATTCGATTAAGCTATACCCATTGTATTTATTCATGAAGTACCCACAAATCCCGTCATAGGTTGAATCGATACACAGCTTTGCTCACGCGCCAATTGTAAACAAAGTGTTGCCACAGAAGATAAAGGCTGCACACCCCCTTTATCCACATAGGGCACACCTTGCGCATCAAATGCAATTAATTGTTGGGGTAAAACAGTTGTGCTCACAAACGTAACACGATTGCCTAAGGTCATGCGCGTTGCTTGACTACCTGTATGATTTTGCAACACACCTTGACTATCATGAATAGAATAACTGGAAGAAGAATCAAGAGAGAGATAAAATAACTCTCCTCGACTCATGGCCAAATTTTGGGTATAACGAAGATCAGATGCAAATTGTTGAGCAACAGGTTGCACACTCAGCAGGGTGCCAGGGAAAAAAGAAAGCGCCACCCCAAGAATGCCTACCACCACAACAATGACCACCAATTCTATCAGTGTAAAACCCGTGATGTGTTTTATCATTATCTAAAAACCAGAAGAGTATCGCATACTATGTGGGCATGGAAGTCAAACATCAGAAAATCCCCCTCCTTACAGCATGTTGCTTTGTATTTTGAACAAGAACAAGTGTCGCTATTAGCCGGCATCAAACATGAAAACAAAATAGCCGTTAATTTAATCGAAACTTTCTCTTATCAACCTGATACGCTCTATACCAACTTGCTTGCTATTGTAGAAAAACATCAACTACGAAATAGTCCCGCTCAACTTATCATCAGCGACGCCCTCTATGAGCTTTTTTCGCTCGAACCACTCTTGGTCAATGAAGATGAAATACACGATGCACTACGATGGAAGTTAAAAGATTTAATCACTTATCCTATCGACGATTGTTGTTGGGATTATTTTCAAATGCCTTCACCTGAATTTCAAAAACAACTTCTATATGTCATCACAACTGCCCGCCCTTGGCTCAAAACGATCACGGAAAAAACACTCGCAACTGGTTTAAAAATAGAAAATACCAGCATTCCTGCACTCGTCATGAAACGTTTTATCATGTATCCCTGCCCAGAACAGGCAACAACTCTTCCGCATGAATGCCAAGAAAGCCATAGCTTATTGTATGAGGAAAATGACAAACTAAAACTTTTAATTTTATATCAAAATCAAGTTTATATTATCCGGCAATTTGATCACCCTGTTTCTTCTTTTTTATTCAACACGCAAATGGATGCCTCCCTCACTGAACCTAAATTTGAAGAACTCGCCTTATTTTTACAACGTTCCTTTGATTATTATCAAAGCCAGTTACATCAGATGCCTGTCTCTAAATTGTTTCTAACAGTTTCATCCCCTTTTTTATTAGCTTATTTACAAAAAAACTTAACTTGTCATATTGAAACTTTGTCCGTCACTCCTTGGCTTGACGAACATTCTCCATTAACCTCATTTCAAAAAGAAAATTTTATTCTCTTAGCTGCTTTATTGGATGAGGAGGAGTGATCAATGAAACAAAATATTAATCTCTCTGATCATCTCCCTAAAAATACACCTCCTTTTCTCACATCTCTGCTAGCAATAAAACTATACAGCACCTTCTTACTGGCGCTGGTGATTGTCAGTTTAAGCTTAGGTATTTACAATTTTTTCTTAAACAGGCACATCAAAAAATTAAGTTCTGGCTACACCACACTTGAATTGCAGCGTGGCAAAGTGGACCCGCTCACCTTTTCAAACGAAACAGCCATACTCACCAATAAAGTCACGCTGTTACAAACACAAATTCAAAAGAAACAAACCTTATTAAATCAAGTTAAACAAGAACCTTTAAATAATGTTGCCATTTTTACCCAACAATTCTCAGTATTAGGCGAAGTAAACATGCCCCAAATCCAAATTACTTCTCTTCTCTTAGCCAAAGATGGAAAAGCAGTCACATTATCTGGCCTCACTACCAGCGCACTCAGCCTCACCCGCTTCATGACAAGATTAAAATCTTATCAAGCTTTCTCTGATATTTATTTTTCTCGTATTAGTTTAAACAGTACGTCCAATAACACTGACACACTTCGCCCAAACCTGTTAAACTTTTCACTGACGTCACGTGAAGCAGAAACCAATGCGACAAACAATCCTCGTTAAAATTCAAAAATTCCTTTACCAACGTTCCCGAGAAGAACAAATTTTAATATTGGTTTTTTTATCACTCCTCACCTTATTTGCATGGTTTAAAATTTTCCTCCTACCTTCTCTTGAAAAAAGAAAAAATTTACTTCAAGAAATACAAAGCATGGAGGCAAAAATCACTGAAACAAGAAATAACATCACTGGGCTCCAAAAAACACCGTTGATCACACAATATCGCGCACTACAAAAACAAAGCCTGTCGCTTGATCAACAATTAACCCCCTATATCAATGAAAAAGTCGATCACGTTCAAATCATCGCTTTGCTTCGGTCACTCTTGCAAAACGAAGAACAACTCATGCTCGCGGGGTTATCTAGCAATGTATTAGCAAATAAATTGTCCGACGAAGGCGCTGGGGCTGTCTATGAAGAGATGATCACACTTGAGTTCACAGGCAATTATTTTGACACGCTAGCCTATCTAGATCGGATAAAAAACATTCGATGGCATTGGCATGTGGATAGTTTTTCTTACAAAGTACAAAAATATCCCATGGCCATCGTCACGTTAAAACTATCTACCCTGGTCAGAGATACCCCCACATGAATCTATTACGCCCATTACTCTTGTTTTTATTTCCTGCCACACTCTTTGCCAGCACACCTCCTCTCCTACCCAAAGAAGCCTCCTCTCCCCCCGCTACTTGCCACAAAAGCCATGATTTACACCCTACACAACCCAATGTTTGTACAAAACCAGATTATGACCCCACCACGCCTATCTCAGCTGACACCACGGCTACAGATATGAACAATGAAGACCTCTCTCTTCAGGCTATTTTTTTTACGCCTGAGCATCCTAGTGCCATCATCAATGGCACGCAGGTAGAAATTAATCAAATGATTAACCACTATCAAGTCTTGTCTATTTCCAAAGAAAACGTGCAATTAAAGGGAGAGAATGGCATAGTTATCCTACCGCTGACGCAAACCTTATCTACAAATTTACCCAATAAAAGCGGTGAACTTTCACGCACTGATAGCTAGGGCCTGTTGACATTTCGCTAGCGAAATGTCAACAGGCCCTAGCCTAACTGAATGTTCACTTAAAAATTCAAAAAGGTTTTCCATGAAAAGCAAACGATGGCTTGTATGGCTGCTATTGAGTAGCTGTCTGCTGGGATGCACACCTCGTCCCCCCAAATACGCTACCTCAATCGACGATTCTCAGTGTGCTTTGCGAGAAGGCATCAGAACGGATCGATGCATGCAATCTCATCACGCACCTTATCATGTTGAAAATGCATTACTTCCCCATTTTTCCATCAACGGCAATGATCCTGACACAGGCGATAATCGCTTTGATGTCAGTGCAAAAAACATACCTGCCAAAACATTTTTCTTGAGTCTCTTCAAAGGTTCATCCGAAAACATCATTGTTGATCCCAAAATAACAGGCACGATCACCCTGAGCTTACAACACGTAACCCAAGAAGAAACACTGGCAGCTGTCCGAGATCTGTATGGTTATGATTATCAACGCCACCCCTATGGCTATGAAATTTTCCCTGCCACACTCAAGACACGCATCTATAACGTGAATTATTTGAATGTCAGAAGAATAGGCAATTCGCAAACACAACTAAACACCAGTGAAATCAGTGATGTGCTACCCACACAAAACTCGGGGACCACCTCAGGCAACAGCGGGACTGCACCCACTGCCGCTCCCTTACTCCCCTATGGCTTACCTGGCGCCACGCCACCTGCTACCACCATGGGCAGCCGTGTTGAAACGCGCTCTGAAGCAGACTATTGGAAACATTTAACCGATGGCATCAAATTACTCATCGGCACACAAGGAGGACGCTCCGTCATTGCCAACCCTCAAGCAGGTATCGTGATGGTTAAGGCTTATCCTTCTGAATTACGCGAGGTAGGGCGGTTTTTAGATACGTCAGAACGTAACCTACATCGTCAAGTCATCATTGAAGCAAAAGTATTAGAGATACAACTCAACGATCACTATCAAGCGGGCGTTGACTGGACAGCCTTTGCTGAAAGCTTAAAACAAAGAGGAACGCACATTAACGTGCGCCCTGAAGACTTTACCAGCATGTTCAATATGAATTTAAGTGGTTTTGACGGCTCTTTCACCGCACTTATTGAATTATTACAAACACAAGGCACGGTGCAAGTATTGTCTAGCCCTCGCATTTCCACCTTAAACAATCAAGATGCGGTGATTAAAGTGGGCGACGATCAATTCTTTGTCACCAGCGTCACCACTAACATTACCCCTAGCGGCAGCAGCAACACCACATCACAATCTGTGGGGCTCACACCTTTCTTCTCAGGCATTACACTGGATGTGACACCTCAAATCAGTGGAAACGGCAATATTATTCTTTACATCCATCCTGCTGTCAGTACTGTTAAAAACCAAACACAAATTATCAACTTAGGTAGCAGCGGCATCTTAACGCTGCCGCTTGCACACAGTACCATGCGCGAAGCAGACAGCATCGTACGTGCAAAAAGCGGGGAATACATTGTGGTGGGTGGTTTAATGAGCCATCAAACTACCGAGGAATTATCAGAAACACCTTTACTCTCGCGCATTCCATTTTTTGGCGCGTTTTTCCGTGACACGGATCAACTTTCCAAAAAAGCCGAGTTGATTATTTTACTACGACCGCAAATCACCAATTATGATGTTTGGGAAAAAACGATGTGTCGTTCACTGAAACAAATGCACAGCATGGATCGCGGCATGCACTTAGGTGGCGCGCCTGAACTCTTCGGAACCGAAGCAGAACATTTTGAAATGTAAGCATCTTCCAGCAATGGAGCTTTATCATGTACCTTGAACACTTCAAGTTAAACACCTTACCTTTCACGCTCACACCCAACACTGGGTTTTATTGCAATTTACCCGGTCATCAAGCAGCACTCAATGTGTTGTTAGTGAGCTTACGCGCAGGTGAAGGCTTTATTAAAATCACGGGCGAAGTCGGTTCGGGTAAAACCCTTTTATGCAGACTTCTTCTTGAAAAATTAGATCCTGAATTTGTCACTGCCTACATTCCCAACCCCGATTTAACTCCCTCAGGCTTGAGAAGCGCCGTTGCACTCGAATTGGGCATCACACCTCCCTTACCCGCCGATCAACATCGTTTACTCACCATTATTTCTGAAAAACTCATCACACTACACAAACAAAATAAACGCACGGTACTCTTAATTGACGAAGCACAAACACTTTCATTCGAAAGCCTCGAGGCTATTCGTTTACTGACTAACCTTGAAACAGAAACCACTAAGTTGTTACAAGTTGTTTTATTTGGCCAACCTGAATTGGACACTAAAATAAAAAAAACCGATTTACGACAACTTCAGCAACGCATCACATTTTCTTATTATCTACCTCAACTCTCACGTGAAGAACTTGAAGCTTATTTGTGTCATCGGCTCACCATGGCAGGTTATACAATGGGTACCCCGTTTACCAAAAAAGCATTGCATTTAATTCATACCAAAAGTCGCGGCATCCCCAGACTTATTAATATCCTGGCACATAAATCAATGATGGCTTCTTTTGGAAAAAATGAAACAAAAGTGGATCGTCGTTCTGTGATCACCGCCATCAAAGACACGGATTCTGTTAAAAATGTGCTGGTTTACAATAAAAAATTAATTTGGTTTTCATTAAGTACATTTATGATGATTTTGGGTATTTTATTTGTTGTTAGGTAGGATCTGCTGACATTTCACCAGCTTTAAAGGAATAACCATGAGTCTCATCAATGAAATGCTAAAAGATTTAGAAAAAAGACGTAACCCCCCAAAAAAAGAAGATTATTTTTCTAATTTACGCGGCACTTCCACTTTTTCTTCTCCTGTGTTTCATAAAAATTCTATTTTTATTTTTACGCTTCTTACTTTTTCTTTACTTATTTTTTTTGTAATCGCACAACTTTATTCTTCTGATAAAATACTTTCTGCCAGAGAGCCTGACACCAAGTCTTCCTTGAATTTAACAGATAAAACAAATAAACCAGACGCTCCCATTGCAAACTTTCTTGATATGCGCATTCTGCCTCAAAATGAAACTTCTCAAATTGAATTCAACTTCACACAACCGCTTTGGTATGAAGTTCAACATAATTTAGATGAGAATAAAGTACTGCTCACCCTCAACAATTTAAACCTATCACCTGCCTGTGGCACACTCACTTTAGCTGCTTGCTTGGATAAATTATTTTTAAAAAATGAAAATGATTTTTCACTCGAAGCAAAACCATTCCCAAATGAAAAAAATCAATTTCAATTAGTTTTTTCTTTGCACGATGAAATTAATCTCATTGCACTCAATTATGATGAACTCAAAGGAAAATTAACGGTTACTTTGGGGCACGATACACCTGCCACACCCGACGACCCTCAACAAATGAGTATTAAAAAAAATTCACACAACATGATCTCGCTTCAAGATCAATATCGTGCCGCGTGGCGCCTACTGGATGTAGAACCCAACCAAGGCATCACAAAACTAGAAGTGATTTTGGCAGAGAACCCCAGCTTTAAAGAAGCCAGGCTGGGATTAATTTCTGTTTTCTTACAGCTCAAACGTTTTGGTGATGCCAATCAACTGATTCAAGAAGGCAAACGCTTACATCTTCATGACGATACTTTTATCATGATGGAAGCCCGCCTCCAACTTGCTCAAAACAATCCTGCTTCAGCCCAAAAAACATTACTTAGCATTTCTCCGCCTTTCAAAAGCCATTTAGATTATTACGCTTTACTCGCAGCCACTTTCGAAAAAAACCAAGAATACGCGCAATCCGCTGCACTTTACGAAAAACTATTGGCTTTGCGTCCCACAGAAGCCATCTGGTGGTTAGGGCTAGGGGTATCACAAGAAGCCTTGGGCGATAAAAATGCGGCCCTCGAGTCCTACGAACATACTTTTGATTCAAGTGAATTACCGCCCAGTTTACAAAGTTATGTAAGCACTCGCATTCGAGAATTAGGAGGAAATCCTCTTGCCTAATTTTCGCATTCAACTGGGTGAATTATTAGCACAAGAAAAATTAATTACTCAAGCCCAACTCCAACAAGCTATCGAACGTCAGAAAATGACGGGCGATAAGTTGGGCAATGTTCTCGTTAATTTGGGATTTATCACAGAAGAGCGTTTAATTAATTTTCTTGCCACACAACTTAAAGTGCCTTACTTAGATCTTAAAACTTATCCAATCAATGTTGATGTCTCAAAAAAATTCCCCGAACGATTAGCGCGTCGTTATCGCATGTTATTACTTGAAAAAAAAGAAAATTCTTCATTAATTGGTTTAGTTGATCCCCAAGATATTTTTGCCATTGATGAAGCTTCTCGTGTATTACATACCCCCATTTCTCTTGCCCTCATAAAAGAAAAAGATTGCCTTGCCACACTTGATCTCATTTACCGTCGCACAGATGAAATCAATAAACTCGCTTCTGAATTAACGGATCAAATTTCTATTTCCAGCATAGACATAGAACAGTTAAGCAAAGACATTGGCCAAGAAGATATCCCCGTCTCAAAATTATTACGTTCTATTTTCGAAGATGCTGTTCAAGTTCATGCATCTGATATTCATATCGAACCAGAAGAAAAATTGCTTCGCATTCGTTATCGCATTGACGGTGTATTACAAGAACACACTGTCTCTGAAACCCGCGTTGCACCCATCTTGGCACAGCGCATCAAAATTTTAGCGCATTTAAATATCATGGAACGTCGTCTTCCTCAAGATGGCCGCTTTAGCTTAAAAATAAAAAATAAAAATTTTGATGTACGTCTTTCCACTATGCCCATACAATACGGTGAATCGCTCGTCATGCGTTTACTCGAACAAGGCGTAAAAATATTTTCATTTGATGACTTAGATGTACCTGATCACTACGCGCAAGAGTTAAAACGCATCCTCGAAATTCCATCCGGTATGATGCTTGTCACTGGCCCCACAGGCAGCGGAAAAACCACGACTCTTTTTAGCCTCCTCAACAAACTTAATTCACCCGAAGTAAAAATCATTACCATTGAAGACCCCATTGAATATCAGTTACCTCGTTTAAACCAAATACAGGTTAACCCGCACATTGATCTCACCTTTGCTAATGTCTTACGTTCTTCACTACGTCAAGATCCAGATATCATCATGGTGGGTGAAATTCGAGACGCCGAAACACTATCCATTGCTTTGCGCGCCGCCATGACAGGCCATCTTGTGCTTTCCACCATGCACACACATGACACCTCCAGCAGTGTCATTCGCATGCTGGATTTACAAAGTGAAACCACCCTCATCGCCAGTGCATTACGTCTTGTTTTATCACAGCGCTTACTACGAAAACTCTGCCCTAACTGCCAAATTGATTACAAACCTAATATCATCCAACAAAAATGGCTAGAAAAAATGTCGTTTTCACCCGATGTCATTTTTGGCATTGGAAAAGGCTGTCCTTACTGTTACGGTACTGGCTACCGCGGTCGTTTTGCTATCTTTGAAATGCTGGTATTAGACAATGAAATGATCAGCGCATTACAAACACATGATCTTCATGCCTTTAATACGCTAGCCAAAAAAGCGTGCACCCCTCTTTGGCGCTCAGCTATTCAAGCTGCCATCGATCGCAAAACTTCACTGAATGAAGTAGTGTACCTTAGCACGCTACAGGATAAATAATTATGCCTCAATTTTATTTTCAGGCACGTGATAGTGAAGGAAAATCAATAACAGGCACACGAGAAAGTTTTTCAGCAGAAAGCCTCGCCAGATTGTTAGTAGAAGAAGGTCATACCCCCATCACTATTCAAGTGATAAAAGAAAAAAGAGAATGGAATTTCAACTTAAAACCTGCCGTTAGCCAAGATGATATCTTTATTTTTTTTCAACAAATCAGTGCACTCATTCAAGCAGGTATTCCTTTAATCACCGCCTTACAGCGCATCGCTGAAACCACTAAAAATACCAAATTTAAAAAAGTTCTTTTTCAAATCATGACTTCACTTAACGAAGGCGCCTCTTTTAGCCGTGCCATGCAAAACCATCCCAAACTTTTCACACCGGTCGTGTATAACTTGGTACGCATAGGCGAAGAAAGCGGCGGGCTCGTTGATATCCTCAAACAACTCATCGATCATTTGGTTTTTGAAGACATGACACGAAAACGCATTCTCACTGCATTGCGTTATCCGCTCACAGTATTGATCGTCATCCTACTTACTTTAATTATTATCAACTTATTTGTGATCCCTGTATTTGCTAACATGTACAGTGGATTACACCTTCACCTACCTCTCCCCACACGCATCCTCATCGGTTTTTCAAATTTTATACGAACCTACGGCATACTCTCGCTGCTCTCCTGCCTTATCTTAGGTTTTGCATTGGCTCGCTGCCTCAAGCAAGCCCACTGGCAGTACATCATCAGCAAATGGACACTCAAGGCACCTATTTTTGGTGACATTATCAGCCGCATTCTCCTCGCACGCTTCGCACGCACACTCGGCTTAATTTATCGCTCGGGCATCCCGCTTATTGATGGCCTCACCCTCGTTTCTGACAGCACGCCCAATGCTTATGTTGCCCACTCATTGATGGCTTTACGCGACCACCTCATACAAGGTGAAAATTTATCTTATGCCGCAGCCAAACTCGCCCTTTTCTCACCTGTTGTCATACAAATGTTGGCCGTGGGTGAACAAACAGGTGCCCTTGATAAAATCCTCTTTCAGGTCGCTGAGTACTACGAAACCAGCATCGACTACGACATAAAACGCCTAGCCGATCGCCTCGAACCCATCCTTCTCATTGGTGTAGGCGGCCTCATCCTCCTCATCGCCCTCAGCATCTTCATGCCCATGTGGAACATGGTGAGCCTCATCAATCCTATAAAACAATAAATCATATAGAAACAAGTGCATTATTAGCCTATTTTTGCGATACTTTCTTTCGTCGCACAGCGCAACATATTGAGGAAACAACGTTATGCTACTGTGGTTAAGCACTCTATTGTCCCAGTTTTATCACGGGTTTCATGTTTTTCAATATCTGACGCTAAGAGTCATTCTGAGCATCTTAACAGCTTTGCTCATTGCATTGATGTGCGGACCTGGGTTGATCCGGTATCTAACACGTTACCAAATAGGCCAAGCCGTGCGCCATGATGGCCCACAAACACATCTTACCAAAAAAGGCACACCCACCATGGGTGGTGCACTCATTCTCATTGCCATCACTTTGAGCACTTTATTATGGAGCAACTTAAACAATCGTTTTATTTGGATTGCGCTGCTGGTCACCCTGGGTTTTGGTACCATTGGGTGGATCGATGATCAACGCAAAGTCATTTATAAAAACTCTAAAGGTTTATCCGCGCGCAGCAAATTCTTTTGGCAATCTTTGCTCGGGTTAGGCTGTGGTACCTTTCTCTATTTCACCGCTCAATCTCCTGCTGAAACACAGTTGCTCATTCCCTTCGTTAAAGACTGGCTACTTCCACTGGGTTATTTCTACATTATTTTTGTTTATTTAGTCATTGTAGGCACCAGCAACGCGGTCAACTTAACAGACGGCTTAGATGGGCTGGCTATTTTGCCCACCGTCATGGTCAGCGGGGCACTTATCATCTTTGCTTACGTCTCAGGTAACAGCACTTTTTCACATTACTTAGCCATCCCTTATATTCCCGGCGTAGGAGAAGTGGCCATTTTTTGCGCCGCCATAGTGGGCGCAGGTTTGGGCTTCTTATGGTTTAACACCTATCCTGCACAAGTCTTTATGGGAGACGTGGGCGCATTAGGCTTGGGTGCTGCACTTGGCATTGTCTCTGTCTTAGTTCGCCAAGAACTTATTTTAATTATCATGGGCGGCGTGTTTGTATTAGAAACCCTGTCTGTTATTTTGCAGGTCGCCTCATTCAAATTAACAGGTAAACGCATTTTTAGAATGGCGCCGCTTCATCATCATTTTGAATTAAAAGGTTGGCCAGAACCGCGCGTCATCGTGCGCTTTTGGATTATCACGGTTGTACTTGTGCTATGTGGTTTAGCAACATTGAAAATACGATGAAAATTATTTTAGGTTTAGGCGTCACCGGTTTTTCGTGTGCAAAATACTTTGCACGCGAAGGCATTGCATTTGAAATTGTAGACACACGCCCCCATCCACCGTTGCTATCTGAATTTAGCGCTCAATTTCCTACGGTACCTGTTCACCTGGGTGGATTATATGAAACCGTATTAAAACAAGCGGATGAAATTATTTTAAGTCCCGGCATAAGCCCTCACTTGCCCGAGCTCGTGGCTTTAAAAAACCAGGGCCTATCTATCATAGGCGACGTAGAATTATTCGCACGTGTTGCACGCGCGCCCATTATCGTCATCACAGGTTCAAATGCTAAAGGCACCGTGACCACACTGGTATCAGAAATGATCAAACAAGCAGGACAAGCCGTGCTGGTGGGAGGAAATATCGGTACACCTTGTTTAGATTTATTATCTGCCCCCGTACCAAAAGTATATGTCTTGGAACTATCTAGTTTTCAACTCGAAAGTACGCATTCTCTTCATCCTTATGCAGCGACCATATTAAATATCAGCGCCGATCACTTGGATCGTCATGGCAACATGGCCAACTACATTGCGGCCAAGCAAGGTATCTATTCACATTGTCAGTATGCAGTTTATAACAGTGACGACAAAGCAACCTACCCCACTTGCCTTACTGACTCCTTCAAACACATTACCTTTGGTTTGATGTCTCCTCACGCAGATTTTCATCTTCTCACCGAAAATGATCAAACTTACTTGGCACATCATCAACAAAAATTACTTTCCACACGTGATTTAAAAATCTTAGGTACCCACAATTGGGCTAACGCTTTGGCCGCTTTGGCATTAGGTTCTACGCTATCACTTCCTCTCGATGCCATGCGTGCCGCACTACTTTCTTTTTCTGGCTTGCCTCATCGCTGTCAGTGGATTGGCGAATGGGATCACATCCCTTGGTATGACGATTCTAAAGGCACCAATGTTGGTGCCTCGCTTGCAGCCATTCAAGGTTTGGGCCCCACCTTATCAGGAAAAATTGTGTTGATTGCAGGGGGCATGGGAAAAGGCGCTGATTTTACTCTGATGCAAGAAGCACTTTCGAACTATGTCAAAACCGCCATTTTGTTTGGCCAAGATGCGCCTTTACTCGCGCAAGCATTTAAAACACATACAGATATCATTCGCGTTACCTCCCTGGCAGAAGCGGTGCTTGCTGCTAAAAATAGCGCAACTCAAGGAGACATTGTATTATTGTCCCCCGCCTGTGCTAGCCTAGACATGTTCAAAGATTATCATCACCGCGGTGAGATGTTTGTTGCAACATTTAACGAGTTGAGACAATCCAATGCGCATGGCTGCCACTAACAATAAAAATTTCTCTCCTGCTTTTTTGCATGATCGCTATTTATTATTAGCCACAGCCATTCTGGTATTAATGGGCTTATTGATGGTGGCCTCTACGTCGATCAGCCTTTCTTCTCATTTTTATCATCATCCTTTTCGTTACCTTATTCATCAAACAGCTTGTTTAGCGCTCGGACTCTTTCTGGCTGCCTTTGTCGTCAACATTCCTGTTAAAACGTGGGAAAAAATCAGTCCGACACTCCTCATCATCGGCATCATTTTACTCATTTTGGTATTAATTCCGGGTATAGGCAAACAAGTAAATGGCAGTATGCGTTGGTTAGGTGCAGGCCCCGCCACACTTCAAGTCTCGGATTTGATGAAACTAGGCATGGTGTTGTATTTAGCCAGCTACTTAGTCCGTCACCAAGAAGAAATTCGCACACGCTTGATGGGTTTTATTAAACCCATGCTCGTGCTTGCTGTGATTTCTGCCCTCCTGTTAAAGGAACCCGATTTTGGTGCCGCCACCGTGATCATGGCCACCACCTTGGGGATGCTTTTTTTAGCAGGCGCACGTCTGGGTGAATTTTTAGGTTTACTCACCCTCACCGCAGCCGCTTTTGCTACATTGGCCATCTCTTCACCTTATCGCCTACAACGTTTAACCAGTTTTTTAAATCCTTGGGCCAATCAATTTGACAGCGGTTACCAACTGACTCAGTCTCTGATCGCTTTTGGACGCGGGGGGTGGTTTGGCGTGGGTCTAGGCGGCAGCGTACAAAAATTATTTTATTTACCTGAAGCCCACACTGATTTTTTATTCGCTATTCTAACGGAAGAACTCGGTTTAATCGGCGCCTTGTTTATCATTGCTGTATACGTCCTACTTGTTTCACGCATCTTCCTCATTGGTCGTCAAGCACAAGTTCTCCAAAAAACATTTGCAGCCTATGTGGCTTATGGCATTGGCTTATGGATAGGCTTACAAGTACTGATCAACATTGGCGTCAACACAGGATTGCTGCCCACAAAAGGTTTGACACTCCCTCTGATGAGTTATGGCGGCAGCAGTATCCTCATTAATTGCGTCGCCATCGCTTTGTTGCTGCGCATTGATTATGAATCACGCAAGACAAAAACAGGATTATCATGGTAAGCAAACGTATTTTAATCATGGCAGGCGGCACGGGAGGGCATGTCTTCCCTGCACTCGCTATTGCTGATGCACTGAAACAAAAAGGGGTAGAAATAGCCTGGCTAGGTACCGCCCAAGGTATTGAAGCACGCCTGGTGCCTCACGCGAATATTCCTTTACACATCATCAACGTGGCAGGCTTACGCCGGAATGGCTTGATCAAAAAATTAATTGCGCCTTTTACTTTGCTTATCGCTCTATTTCAAGCTTGCAAAGTCATTCGTACTTTCAAACCTCAATGCGTTATCGGTTTGGGTGGATTTGCAAGTGGGCCAGGCGGAGTCGCTGCCGTTTTATTGCGTGTACCTTTGCTCATCCATGAACAAAATGCCATTGCAGGCATGACCAATACCCTCCTTGCACGCATAGCAAATAAAGTCATGCAAGCCTTCCCTCACACTTTTCCTGCACGACTTCACCCTATTTTAACGGGCAACCCTGTACGCGACAGCATTCTCCAACTTCCCCCACCCTCTCTACGTTTTCAAACACGTACGGGCCCTTTACACATACTTATTTTAGGTGGAAGCGGAGGTGCATTAATTTTAAATCAACACATGCCAGATGTTTTCATGCACCTACCACCTAATTTTTGCGAAGTGTGGCATCAAACGGGCAAACGGCATTTTGACATAGCTCAAAAACGTTATGCTGAAAACAAAATCAATGCAAAAATAGAACCTTTCATTGATGACATGGCTCAAGCCTACGCATGGGCAGACATCGTCATTTGTCGTGCGGGTGCACTCACTGTGTTTGAATTAGCAGCAGCAGGTGTGGGCAGCATACTCATCCCCTACCTCTTCGCCGTCGATGATCACCAAACCAAAAATGCACACTATCTGGTTGATAAAAACGCGGCTATCTTGCTGCCTCAATCTGAATTTCAACCCACTGTCTTGGCCACGCTTTTGAAAAAACACACCCGAGAAACGCTACTTGAACTTGCTAATGCAGCCTACGCACAACGTCTTCCTCATGCCACAGAAGATGTGGTAAAAATATCTTTAAATTCATTTTAGGAGAATAAAAGTATCATGCACAAACAATACAAAAACATCACACAAGATATTTCAACTTCACTCGCCAAACTTCGTAAAGAATTGCCTGACGTCATGAATGGATTTAGCGCTTTAGCACAAGCGGCCACCAAAGAAGGTGCTTTAGATAAAAAAACCAAAGAACTCATCGCGTTAGCACTGGGCGTCGCCGCTCACTGCGACGGATGCATTGGATTTCACTCACAAGCCTTAGTCAAACTCGGCGCCTCACGTGCTGAATTACTTGAAACGCTTGGCATGGCTGTTTACATGGGCGGCGGTCCTTCATTGATGTACGCCGCTGATGCACTCAATGCATTCGAAGAATTCAGCGCCACGTCATAAATCATGGCCTACCTATACTCCTCGTACCTGAAGATAGAAGGGATTTGTAAAGGTTAATTTAAATTCATTGAGGTCAGAATGTTAAAGCGTGATATATCAACCATGAATGTGCTAGTTGCAGCAGCGGGTGGCATGATTGGATCAGGTTGGTTATTTAGCCCTTTTATTAGCGCACAAATTGCAGGGAGTAATGCGCTGATTAGTTGGATCATCGCCGCATTATTTATGTTATTTATTGCATTACCCCTTTGTGAGTTAGGTGCATTATTTCCAGTATCGGGTGGGATGGCAAATTATCCTAGCTACACCCATGGTAAAGAGGTGGGATTTTTGTTTGCTTGGGTTTCGTGGCTTTCTTATGTCGTGATGACCCCCATAGAAATTCAAGCAATTTTACAATACAGCAGTCATTTCTTTCCGATTCTGATTGTCAAACATGCAGCAACATTTCAATTGTCACATTATGGTTATTTAGCCGCGATAAGTATTATGTCGTTCGTGGTATTGATTAATACTTATGGCATTAAATTACTGGCAGAATGTAATAAATACACCAGCCTAATTAAATTTATTTTACCCAGTGTGGCTATCATTGCATTAATTCATACTGCACCTACCTTCGCAAATATTCATATTAGTTTAACGAGCAAACTTGATTGGGAACAAATTTTTTCTGCTCTGTCAGTAGGGGGGGTTGCCTTTGCTTTTACTGGTTTTCAAAATGGTTTGATGCTGGCAGGGGAAGTAAAAAATCCGCAACGGAATATTCCTATTGCCATCTTGGGTGCAGTGTTTATTGGGTTTGTTTTATATTTCATGCTGCAGTTTAGTTTTCTGGTTGCAGTACCCACTGCGTATTTAAAAGGGGGGTGGCATGGGCTAAGTTTCCCTGGTGATAGTGGGCCTTTGGTCGGGTTAACCTTGTTATTAGGCTTAGGCACAGTTGCAATGTTGCTACTGTTCGACGCTGCATTTTCACCTTTTGGTACAACTCTAGTTTATACCGCCGCAACATCACGCATTTTATATGGCATGGCACTTAATGATCATTTGCCAAAAATATTTTTGAAATTAAATAAACATAAAATTCCCTATGTCACACTTTATGCGAATTTAATTGTGGGTATATTATCTTTTTTACCTTTTCCTGGGTGGCAAAAAATGGTGGCCTTTCTTTCTTCTACGAGTATTTTATCGTATGGAATAGGGCCGACTTGCTTGCTCGCGATGCGAACATTACAGCCAGACATACCACGGCCATTTCGACTTTCTTATCATTTTTTATCTTGTAATCTTGCATTTTATGCGTGTAATTTAATGTTATATTGGTGTGGCTTTGACATTATCTGGAAATTGTATTTAGCCATCGTGCTGGGCCTGATAATCACCTTGGGCTACCAACGTAAAAGTTTATTTAATTGTTCAGCCAATTTGTATTGGTTTATATTGTATATGACCGCACTATTACTACTTTCCTATATTGGATCTTTTGGCGGAATTCAATTATTAAAATTCCCCTATGACGTGGCCGTGATTTTGCCATTCAGCCTGCTCATGTTATATGGTTCGCAGCGCTATATCACCCTATCAAATACCATGGATGCCATACAAAATTTAGAGGTTGAAGCCTCCTGATTTGTTAGCCATGCCATCTTCTATAAAAACCAGTCCCTTCAGGTAAGAGAGGTATAGAAGACGGCATGTAGAGTTTTATGATTGCATCATTCGGCTCAATTTGGCATTGCTTGCGCGCAAGAATTGAATCTCAGCGGGAGAAGCAGTCTGTTCAGAAAAGTTGGTTTGCAATCTACCCGCACCGATCAAACACAATGTTTCACGTAACATCTGAGCAAGGGTGCTGTTATTTTTGAAAAAGGGAACCTTGTCCCAAACATTATTATTTTGAATACTCCTATAACAAGTATCATACGTTTCTCGCAATACATTATCACAGCTATCGATGGTGGCTTGTTGAATAGCTGTTTCAATTTTTTGTAAAAGTTCTTCCCTGTTTTTTCGAACTGCCGTTGACATACGTGTTGTGCTTAAACGTTTTCGGTACTCTGATACATCTTGTGTCGCACGTTCGATGAATGTTTGCATGGTGGTATCCTCTTCTTTAACAGGTAGTGGTTGGCTGGTACTAGCCGCATCCTGCGCTCGTAGCTGTAATAATTGACGGCCATCTAGGGCATAAAATTTATTTGGATTGATTGCCAGCGCGTGTTGAAAATCATCAGAGGCTTCAATTGGCTTGCCCAAACAGCGATAGGCTTCACCACGCCTTGCAATACTCGTTGCATCATCATTTTTTAGGTTAATTGCACGATTAAAAAATCCAATAGCAGCAACATATCGACCTGCTCGTAATTTCCTTGTACCTTGATATTTCAGCTCCTTCTGCTCAGATATCATGCCCTCACCAAGCAAGATCACGGCTTCATAACCACACGATTTTTCACGGATAAAAATGGGTCTACCCGGAAATGGCAATCTGGATTGTATTGCCGAATCCATGACAACAATCGAACGATTAAGCACTTGTTCGATGGAGCAAAGCAAAACAGGATCAATTTGAAATAAGCTTGTCCCATTTTGTTTTTGTAGCTGTAACACATAGTCATCTGGATTACTTGAAATGAACGCTGATAGTCCATTTTTATGCAATACAATATAATCAACTGTTTTTTGATATAATTGCTCTGCATCAAGGTGAGTGCCTGCCGTGTAAGCTATTGCAGCAAAAAAACTCATGCTTGGCGTGGATTTATAAATAAATCTATTTTTTCTATTCATAAAAATAGTTAAATATAAACTTTTTTCATTCAAGGTAAGTTTTGTTTTTTTATCATAATAGGTTCTCACCTCCCTGCTTAATCGCTTAACCTCTGGTTTAAATGCAGAGGTTTCATTTTCTAGAAATTGTAATAATGCATATTGATTCCATTCATTACCCACATTAATTATTGCTTTGCACCCTGCATAAACGAACTGAACAACGCGTAGAACATATAAATAGGATGTAATCTTAGTCGCTATGTCAGTAATGGGTGCCAGTGATTTAGGTATTTTAATCTTGGACCATGTATTCATTATCCATTGCATTACTTTTTTTGGCATGGCCATATTAGCAATCCAGCTGAGCCAAGCACACAGAGAATCGGAGTAATTACTCACATAATTAACGCCACGTGTTATAACATTTAGGATGTTATTATCTCGTAAGTGAGTGAGTACTCTACCCAGTACATAACGGGGAAATGGCAACGTCCCTCTTGGATCAGGCGTCAGCAAAGCGTCCCTTACCACAGGAACCACTAAAACAGTTTCGAGTGAAAATGAAAGTGAACATATCCCTGCCAATAACTGATCTGGCTTATTTACTATTGCAAGAATAGAGCTAAGCATTTGTGCACACGGCATTACATAACCATCTGTCACATAGAGGGTTTTAGCAAGCGGATTTTTTTGATTTGATGCACCTGGAAAGTATTTTGCTAGACTAGAAATCATCTGCAGACTGATCAAAGTATAGCGCGCATACCCTAATCCACAATTTAATAAAGTTTCATCGCCATTCATCCTCGTGATTATTTCGAGCTCGCGCGAATAATAATGTCCCGCTAATTGGAGCGCACCACTCACAAGCGTCTCAGCTGTTGCGATGTGTTGTGCGCAAGGCGAAGCCGGGTACGGAGGATGACTGAAAGAAGGAGCGAAATTTTTTTCTATTTTTCGTATGACGAAAAATATACCATCCACGACTATTTGTGTAGTCTGGATATAAAATTGATTTCTACCAATTTCCGCTTTTTTTAGATCGATTTGATAGTTTTTTCGTTTTTCTAACAGAGCTCGATGATCTTCAAGCAGAGCCTCCCCTTTCTTTAATCGAACAAGCATTTGTGCACTCACCTGCGTTACTTCCTCGGTGTCTGCTTCATTTTCAGCACTAGTTAAGAGATCGAGTTGTGTCTGCTGCTCATTTCGTTTTTCCAGTAAGTTTTTGAGTGAGTCTATGAACACGCCTAGCATGTCTATTTCATTTTTCAATAAAGTGTCAGCATGTTTTGCGTAAATGCTCACAGCGTAAGAAATTTCATCTTTATTACTTCCCTCTAATTTTTTGTAAATTCCTTGTATTACACCCCATTCTTCATCGTAACTGTCTATTAAAGCATAGCGAGAAGCGGTGTATTTAGGATCTAACATCAAAGATTGTTCTAATGTTTCTCGTCCATTTTTTTTATCTCCCAGTGCAAACTGGATACGTCCTTTCATGTACAAGCCAAATACATTGCTTGGGTTTTCATTTAATATCTCGTTCTGAACATATTCGCCGGCTTCTTGATATTTTCTTAAATAAAAATAACCTGCTACCAGTAGTCCAATTGCTTCTTCCCTGATTTTGTTGATCGAAAGTACTCTTTGCAGTTTCTGAATGACTGTTTCCATTTCTTGATCAGTTTTCACCGCAGAAAATGCCTGCTTGGCTTCTGAAAATAAATTATTTTCTTCTACAAGATTAATCTCTGTTAAGGATTTTTCACGCGAGTCAGATTCACTCATTTCTTTCTGAACAGAAACATCCGGTTTCGACTTGATATCAGGTGTATGAGTTCCATTATTTTCACCTGATGATAATGATCCTGATGCTTCTTCTGCGCTGATCACGATTTTATTTTTTGTTTCTTGATAATTTATATATTGTCGTATTCTCTCATTAAAATCAGAAAGTTCGCTAACATGTTGATGTTTATCCAAGAAATCAACACACAATTTTTTCGCAAGTGATTGATTGTTTTCACTTATAGCCTGATTATAAGCGTATTGGAATCGATCTAGTTCTGAACGAATTTTTTGATAATTTAAATAGCTTAACTGATTTTTTATTTCAGTTTGATAAGCTGCATAATTTGGTTGGGGCAATAAGGCTCGAAGCTCTTCTTCTGTTTTGAAGGCTAGGGTGAACAGAGCGTAGTCATCTGTGCTATGTTTTAGTTTATCATTTTCCAAAACAAGTGCAGGCATACCTCGATAGTTACCAAAAAAATTTTCTCGCAATTCATGAGCAAATGGAAAATTATTTTCAGCTAGTGCTTTAGCATGATCTTCCAAGAATTGTTCTTTCTCTCTTTCGTAAATTCCTTTAAATAAAATACTGCACTTTCCATTTAGCGTTTTATTAATTTCGTTTCGATTTTTTTCACTGTTATAATCACTATTACCAAGCGTAATGCTTTGTGCTTGCTCCTCGCCCGTACGCTTATGTTGTACTGTGATCTTGATTCTCTTTCCGCTCCAGCGCTGACCAATTACAAGCAATGGTGCCTTGCCAGTTGTTTGGATCCAAAAAACGTAGTCCCCATCAGGTCTCGAAATGGTTGTTCTATCTACAATACGTTTACCAATAAGATTATCGAACCCATCCTCTAAATAACGACAAAAGTCTTGAGCTATTTTTTCATAAGATAATTCAACATTGAAATTACAAAAATCTGTTCTACCGAGCGTTGTATTATAGTAAATACCATTCGAATTGAGATGCACCGACGATAAAAAATTCATGGATGTCTGCCCTGAAGCAGCGTTGATTAGTGCTTGATACATCTGCTCAACAGCGTCAAAAGGAATGATAGGTATTGCAGACCTTGACTTACCTGCCTGGTACTGCAGACCGATTTCTTCATCTGGTTTGAACTCGAGCACAGGCATTTTCATGTCTGTTTCTTCGTTTTCAACAGAGGTTTGCTGCTGCACTAAATCAGGGTATGTCAGAGATTCAACGCTAGACTGAGGAAGCGGTTCACTGGGCAATATCGAGGGGGCTGGATGAGTAACCGTCTCATGCGAACTTTCTTGTGTGTGCTGCTGAGGATGGTTTATTTCTGTATTTTCCGTTAGCGGCAAAGTGGGTTCCGTCAACTCAATGAGCTTAGCAGACGATGTGGCTACGGCACTTTGAGAAGGGAGGCTCTCCACCCATTTTCCAATGGGTTCGCCTCCAACATATAAAAGTGCACGCGCCTCACCATGCCTGAGTGGAAATTCTGTATCAATCGCTTCAGCCAACACTGCTTTTTTCCACCAAGGCTGGTCATCTGCTTGCAGCATGGCCTGGACGGCAGAAAGATTGTGATCAGCGATGACGGCTGCATCGCCTAATGATTGAATGCGCAGCATGAGATCATGCGTGGAAGATTTAACATAGTCGGGGACAATATATTCGTAGAATAATGGGGCTGCATATCGCCAACCATGCATAAGCGCATGAAGAGATAACCACCCGATTAACCCCGCCTGCATCTCCTCTGCCAGAGAACCTTCTTCCATAAAATAAGCTTGTTGCGATATCGGTAACTTTGATAGCGCGCCCTCTTCTAACTGCTTTCTTTCTGCGATATAACGCTGGCTGGGATCATTAACGAAAGGGGCTATTTCGGTGATAGCAAATGCAGCTGTCTCTAGAAGAGCGGCAAGCAAAAGGTTACCCCCACATAGCGCTATTTTTGCTTTAACCACGGCCAATTCAATAGGCACTCTAGCAGCGTCTCCCGATCTTATCATTTGCAAGTAATCGTACACTTGAACGTACTGGTTGATTGCTTTAAAAAATGGAGTGCTTAAGCCCTTTACTGTTGTCCAGCCTTCAACTAGCAAAGAAACTTCAAGCAGGTTGCTTACCTGAGCATTGTGAATGCGCTCACTGGACAGTGAATCCTGGATAACAAGCGCCGTTTCTTCTTCTGTGCTTGAACTTGCCGCTGCGTTTTCTGATCTGGTCATGTGATACATAATGCCCCCCGGCAAAAATAAATAAAAAACCCAGCTGCCTGGCTGGGTTTGTGGGGTCATCACTCACCAGAAGGCAGCACTAAATGGCCACCTTCGGTTATCAAATACCTAGGTAGCCACAGTGTAAAACCGCACGTGGCGAATAAATGAAAAGACTGGATTTGACATAAGGAACACCTGCTCATTAATGGAAGTTTTTTTTACAACATATTTTGAGGCTACTATAAATTTTTTATTTTTACAAGTAGCTAAATGTGATGGATAAAAAAGTTGAGCTAAAAAAACAAGGGGCTTGTACTACACTAAAAAGAGTAGAGATTTACAGAAAGCTCTTTTTATGCCCAGCGAACCAGCTACCACACCGCCACACACAGATGACCCTACAGTTGAAATTGCTGGGGGGCAGTTGATATGGGTCCCCAACAACCCCAAGGATCTCGATAAACTCATTGACTATGGTCTGTTTAATGAGCCCGAACAACTTTCTCTGAGCGGGCAACTACTGAATCGCCTCGGTAAATTCAAATTCCATGTACTAGAAGATGGGTTACGTCTTGCCCATCAACCTAATCAACTCATGCAATTTATCCACAAACTTGACCCGGCTGATCAAGCTGACTTAGCCCTCTGTGAGTGGCAAATGAAAGCTATTCGCGCCATTCAACCCATCGAAAGACTCATCAATGCGGGCGCCGACAAAGCAACCTTAGAAGCTGCCATCCAGGAAGCACAAAAAAATGTCAAAGCATTAGCTGAAACAAATCCACCAGGGGCACTCGCTCAACATCTTGTTGACGCAAAAGAATACATGAGGGGGCAGGCAAATTACCTGCAAGACAAACTCCACACTTTGTCTGAGACAGTCATTGGACAGGATGGAAAGGTCAAAGAATTTCAATTACAAGAATGGACACGCGATCGTTATGCACGCCTGAATAATGATTTTAATGGCGCAACAGAAGCCATTAATTTTGAAAAAATACGACTCAAAAACCTCGGCGGCCTGCGCACAGGGAAACTCTCTACCATCGCACAAGATTCAGATAAGTGCATCACAGACTATGTGTTTGATCAACACAGTGGAATTTCTGCAGAAAATCAAGGCATTTTCAGTGAATCAGGTGCCACGGCTTTCAACTCACGTGTCTTCTCAAAAACCAATGTTCATCATCTTTCAAAAGCGATCGCGGGCATCGAATCGGGGGATGATCTCAATCAAGCTATGGAAGCACGACGCGGGATGAAAGCTCAAATCAGGGAAAGTGCACCTGTTAGCACAAGACGAGAAAAAGCAAAAGCTTTTTTCCAAACAGTAGGCCAACAATTTACTCGCTTCCCCCGAGACTTTGCTCACACTATTCGTTCAGGATTACAACATTACGCAGCCATTCCCCCCACCGATCATAGCGAACTTATTCACGAGCTGTTAAAAAGAGAGGCGGCAGCTGTCCCTTCCACCCTCCCTGGCGCTACTACAGCACGCGATGTCGTTTCTGATACACAGCAAGCTGCACTGGATGAAACCGTCCAATTATTGAATGATGCAATACAAGGCCATCCCGCAGAGCAAATAGAGCAGGATTTAGCTGCATTAAACACAACTGCAAGTACCTTAAACGCAGAAACACCTCCTGAAATCGCTTCTGGCAAGCCTGAACCAATTTTCGCCAAACCTGGCCAAAAATTACATGCCTTTCATGAGGGCGATATTCTCACCAGCGGCGCTCAATTTATCGACTCTTTTATCACTTTTTTCGAACATGATCTTTATCGAAAAAAACCCGGTGCAGCGCTGATTTTTACAGCACTCTATGCCATATCGGGCGGCTCAATGTTGGTGCCCCATGTCATCACGGGCCTACTGGGCAAAATGGGGGTTTCCGCACAAGGTATCCAGCATTTTATGGGTTTTTTGAATTCCATTGTGCAACATGTTGGGGGCGGTGGCGATGCACTGAGCAGGGCTATTACCGCGGGTTTTACCCTGGCAAAAACAGGCATGCTTCCTGTTGATCTTTTATCTAATGCCAGTGACTCTCTACTCTTAAAATCCATCATCAAAAACATCAACGAAGCACGACTCGAAGGAAAATTCGCCACACCTGAAGCGGCCATGGCTTATGTCACAGAACAATTTACCAAATTGGGTGTGGGCACAGCCGCACTCTTGGGGATCGGCTATGGTCTGGCACAAATTCCTGGTTTATCCGATGAATTGGGTGAAAATTGGGAATTTGGCGCATTAATCCTCAGCGGGAAATTAGTCGGTCTCGGTTATGAAATGGCAACAGCTGAACATACTTTTCCTACCGCTTTTTTAAATGATAAAACCATCTCGGATGATGATAAAAGTCTCCTTAAACTTGCCATTAACGTTCAAAGCAAATTAGAAAAAGATCCCCCAGAAAAATACCCTTTCAAAAATGAAGCAGAGAAAGCCACTTTTTTCCAAGCCGTTAGAGAATTGTCTGAACGCCATAACGTAGAAGGCACACTCAATCTTGAACATTTTGGCCAACCCAAACCCACTCTTCTCACTAAAATTGCCATCGGTCTTGCCAAACCCTTTCTCTTGGTCGGAGGCGCTTTAGCCAGTCCTATCGTCGGTTTGGTGCGTGCACTGCAAGCCCCTAAAGGACAACGCCTCGCCACATTTAGGAAAATCGTCGGCGGTGCTTTGGGTCGATTAGCCGGTTGGGCGGGGAATGCCGTGAAAATCATGGCTAATGGTTTAGGACGCGCACTTAAAATGTTTCCACGTTGGATAGTGAACCTGGGCACACGTTTGGTCGCAGCAGCGGTGTCACTCGGAGGACGCCTCGTCGGCAAGATAGTCGGTTTAGTGGATAAACAAGCAGGTGAAATTATTGAAAATGCCTCACGCCGCGCAGCAAAAGACATCGTGTCTGCCAAAACAACCTTATTTCATCGTATCGATAATATTGCTCGCGGCATAAAACGCTTTTTCATTCGACGCTTCGATGCACTTTATCAGCGCACACATCGCAGCGACCAATCAGCGCCCCAAGCTGCAGCAACACTTTTTGGTGCTCGTTCTGAAACACCCCAGGCCCCAAATTCCACTCAACCCACAGAACTCCAGCCACTCACCTCTTCTTCAGAAACCAGGGTGGACAGAGCACTCAGCCGTCATTCGGGTCAAGAACCCACCCACGCGACTGTCGCACCTAAACTTGACGAGGGTAGTAGAAGCAATGCGGGGGTTGCTGCCACTGATCGAAGGGCCGTTCACAATCCTGTCGCATCCCATCTCAATGCAGATGAACCTGCCAATACAGCAGCAGGACAGCGGCAGCAACCTAATGAAGACATGCATGGACCTGGTCGTTGATTTTAACGACGATTCAATCGAGACAAGCGTCCTGCCAGCCCCATCGCCTGTCGTGCAATACGATGTTTTAAAAAAGGGACATATTCAATCAGACTGTTCGCCCAAGTACGGGTTATTTTGATTGGCCAGGTTTCTTGTGAAAAAACACGCACTAAACGGTGTGTAAAACGAGTGGTATCTGTTTGATCGCGCGCACGTGCATCTACATACGCTTTCGTCACACCTTCATCAAACAAATTTTGTTTTTGATGCAAAGCATCTGTAATGACATCCACCAGACAAGCCACATCGCGTAATCCCAAATTAAATCCTTGCGCTGCAATCGGGTGTAAAGTATGCGCTGCATTGCCTATCAACACCCATCCAGGTCCTGCTTGCTGCATAGCACATATTTTTTTAAGTGGGTAACTGACACGCTGACCTAATGATAAAAATCGCCCCAGACGATAACCAAAATACTGTTGTAATTTTTCTAAAAATAATTTGTCTTCCCATTCCATCAGTGTTTTTGCAAAAGACTGGGGAGCACTCCACACTAATCCTGCTTTTAAACCCGCCAAGGGTAGAAAAGCAATCGCCCCTTTCTGCGTAAATCGTTCATAAGCCACATGATGATGCGAACGGTGCAAACCTACCTGAGAGACAATGGCCATTTGCTGATAATCAAATTCTTCGATATTTATTTTTTGTAAACGCCGAACCAAAGAATGCGTCCCATCCGCTCCAATCACAAGCTTCGCACGCAACTCACGGTATCCCTGCTCACATTCCACCCCCAGACGCCAGTGTTGTTCTTCTTTTTCCATGCTGACTACATTAGCCGGACACCAGGACGTGATCCTGTCAGCCGCTTGCGTTGCTTGGCCCAATACATGTTGTAAATACCCACCCTCGACCACATAACCCAACGCATTCACACGCTCTTCTTTCGCAGACAAATGCACCATACCAAATCGACCTGCTTCAGAAAGTTGGATGGTTTCAATAGGGATTGTTTTGGATGACAGAGTATCCCAAACACCTAATGCGTTTAGGATGCGACTACTTCCATACGATAAAACAATAGAACGCTGATCAAAGGGCATCTGATGAACAGGTGTACGCTCTAAGATTGCCACTTTAAGAGGTAAATCTTGCAAAGCACGTGCGAGCGCTGAACCCACAAAACCACTACCTACAATGACAACATCAAATGACGTGGGCATCACTCACCTTATTGCGAACACACCTTCTCAATCTCTTCAACAGTTTTGGGCAAGCGACCACTCAATATATCCGACCCGGTTTCTGTCACCAACACATCATCTTCAATGCGCACACCAATACCCCGCCAATTTTCATCCACATTATGATTGTTGGGTGAAATATAAAGACCTGGCTCCACCGTTAATACCATGCCCTCTCTTAATTTTCGCCATTCTTCGTGCAATTTATAACGCCCCACATCATGTGTATCTAAACCCAACCAATGTCCTGTGCTATGCATATAAAATGGTAAATGTGCCTTTTGCTCAATTAAGTCTTCTTTCTTTCCGCGCAACAAACCCAAATCAATCAAACCACTCGTTAACACATCCACTACTTTTCGCTGCATGATATTCCAAGGCAAATCAGGTTTAATTAAATCAATCACTGTTTCTTGTGCTTTTAACACCAACTCATAAATCGCTTTCTGTTCAGCTGAAAATTTTCCATTAACAGGAAAGGTCCGCGTAATATCTGAAGCATAATTTTGATATTCCGCACCCACATCTAACAACAATAAATCTCCCGCCTTCAGCATCGCATTGTTATCACGGTAATGAAGGATGCATGCATTTTCCCCCGTCGCCACAATGGGCTCATACGCAAAGGTGCGCGCCCCTTGTTTTAAAATTTCATACGCCATTTCAGCTTCAATCTGATATTCAAATAAGCCAGGCTTAGCCATTCGCATTGCACGCAAATGGGCGTCCACACTAATATTAGCGGCTTTACGCATGGCCACTATTTCAGCTTCACTTTTAAAAAGTCGCATTTCATGCAACAAAAGGTCGACACTGAAAATACATTCTGCCATTTCATAACCACTACGACCTTTATCACGAATGGTTTTCATGGCAGCCAATAATCGATGATCAAGCAAACGATCATGATCAAAGGTGTAGTAGAGGAACTCACTGGAGGCTAATATTTCAATAATTTTTTCATCAAATTTTTCAATTGAAAAAGCAGTGTCTGCTTTATATTCTGTGACAGCGCCCGCTTGTCCTGCACGCTTACCATCCCAAATTTCTCGCGCAGGATCAGCCGGACGGCTAAACAAGACGTACTCACCCGTGTTATTCATCGTATGAAACACCGCGATGGCATCTGGCTCGTTAAATCCTGTCAAATAAAAGAAATCACTGTTTTGACGAAAAGGGTAAGTAGCATCACCCGTACGAAAGCATTCTCTGGCACTTGGCACAATCGCCACACTTTTCTTTCGCATGTAAGAAAGAAACTGCTGACGACGACGAATAAATTCTTCCTGGGTGATGTACATACACTGACTCCCTTATTTCGCATTCATTAACGCCAACGTCGTATCCAACATACGATTTGAGAAACCCCATTCATTGTCATACCACGACAACACTTTCACGAGACGTCCCATGACTTTTGTACCTGAAGCATCAAAAATAGAAGAAGCGGGTTGATGATTGAAATCTACCGACACCAAGGGTGCATCGACATAATCTAAAATACCGCGCAATGTCCCTTCAGATGCCGTCTTTATCAATCGATTAATTTCTTCTACAGACGTATCACGACCCGCCTCAAAACTCAGGTCTATCACAGACACATTCACCGTAGGCACACGAATTGCAAAACCATCCAGCTTACCCGCCAACTCAGGCAACACTAACCCAATCGCAGCCGCCGCACCCGTTTTCGTGGGGATCATGGACTGTGTCGCTGAACGCGCACGACGCAAATCTTTATGATAACTGTCGAGCAAAGCTTGATCATTTGTGTAAGCATGCACTGTTGTCATTAACCCCGCTTTGATACCTATATTTTCATGCAATATTTTTGCAACAGGGGCCAAACAATTGGTTGTGCAAGACGCATTAGAAATGACGGTGTGTGAAGATGTTAAATCATGATGGTTCACACCAAATACCACCGTTGCATCCACATCTTTTTCACCTGGCGCTGAAATAATAACTTTTTTAGCACCCGCCTCTAAATGCGCTTTTGCTTTTTCTTTTGACGTGAAAATGCCCGTGCATTCAAATACCACGTCTACCGCTAACTCTTTCCAAGGTAACTTGCTTGGATCACGCTCACCCGTTACACGAATTAAATCGCCTTGCACATTCAAATAAGTCCCTTGCGCACTGACTTCACCCGGAAAACGACCGTGCGTACTGTCATACTTGAGCAAATACGCATTCGCATCCACAGGTGCTAAATCATTCACTGCAACCACTTTAATTTTATCTCGATGCGGCCCTTCATAAAGTGCACGTAATACCATACGACCAATACGACCAAATCCATTAATTGCAACATTAATCATGCTCAACCTCGTTTATTAAAATAAAGAAAGTGCCACTTCAACCACATGCTCCACGGTGAACCCCAGCGCCTTAAAAGCAACTTCACCCGGCGCAGATTCGCCAAAGCGATCCAAACCTACCACTCTACCTTGCCTACCCACAAATTGGTACCAACCTCCTGTTGCACCTGCTTCAATCGCCACACGGCGCGTCACTGCCTGAGGCAATATCTGTTCTTGATACGCCTGTGACTGCTGACAAAATACATCCACACAAGGCATAGACACAACACGCACCGTTTTATTTTGCGCCTGCAACACCTGAGCTGCCGCCATAGCCAAAGCCACTTCTGAGCCTGTTGCAATTAAAATAAGAGAAGGCGCTTGAGTAGCCGCTGTCTCAAACAAAATGTAGGCACCACGCGCAATCGCATCCACTTGCGCTTCATCACGTTTTTGTGCAGGTAAATTTTGCCTTGATAATAACAAACAAGTTGGCGCAGACATTTGTTCGATCGCTGCCCGCCAAGCCACCACGGTTTCTACCGCATCACAAGGACGCCACAGTGATAAGCCAGGCGTTAAACGTAACATCGCCGCATGTTCAACAGGTTGATGCGTGGGACCATCTTCTCCTAAACCAATAGAGTCATGTGTATACACAAAAATAACACGCTGTCGCATCAACGCGGCCATGCGAACTGCATTACGCGCATAATCAACAAACGTAAGGAAAGTGCCCCCATAAGGAATAAAACCGCCATACAAGGCTATGCCATTCATCATGGCACTCATGCCAAATTCTCTGACACCATAATATAGGTAGTTCCCACCCGGTTCAGCTGATGAAATAGCACGAGAACCCGACCAAGTCGTTAAGACAGAGGGCGTTAAATCAGCAGCGCCTCCTAACAATTCTGGCAGCAAAGGCCCTATTTGATTTAACACGGTTTGTGATGCTTTACGAGACGCAACTGATTCTGCTTTGTCTTGCGTGTGCCGAATCATTTCTTTTATTTTTTGCGCCCATTGTACAGGCAATTTTTTCTCTTTTCGTCTTTGCAATTCTTGCGCCAATTCAGGATAAGCGGCCGCATAATTTTCAAATAAAGTTTGCCAAACTTGCTCTGCTATCGCGCCTTTTTCTTTCGCACTCCAAGCTGCATAAATCGCTTCAGGTATTTCAAAAGGCGGGTAAGACCACCCTAAACGCTGACGCACCAATTCGATCTCTGCTGCACCCAAGGGTGAACCATGCGCTTCTGATGTATTCGCTTTATTAGGTGCACCAAACGCAATTTCAGTTTTGCAACAAATTAACGTGGGGCGATGTGTTTGATTTTTTGCTTGCTGAATAGCTTCGTGAATTGCATCAGGATCATGTCCATTCACCTTATCAATCACATGCCACTGATAAGCGCGAAAACGTTCAGGCACATCTTCGGTGAACCACGCCTTAACCTCACCATCAATTGAAATGCCATTATTATCCCAAAGTACAATTAATTTATTTAAACCCAATGTGCCGGCTAACGATGAAACTTCATGCGAAAGACCTTCCATCAAACAACCATCTCCCACCACAACATAAGTGTGGTGATCAATCACATTAAACCCAGGACGATTGAATGTGGCTGCCAAGGTACGCTCTGCCACCGCCATACCCACCGCATTAGCTAACCCCTGCCCCAACGGCCCTGTCGTTGTTTCCACACCTGGCGTCACCCCCCACTCAGGATGACCTGGCGTCTTGGCATGCAATTGCCTAAATTGTTTTAAATCTTCCACACTAAGTGGATAACCCGTCAAATGCAGCAAAGAATACAACAACATAGAAGCATGGCCATTAGAGAGCACAAAACGATCACGGTTCATCCAATTTGGATTAGCAGGATTATGTCGCAAAAAATCTTGCCACAAGACTTGAGCAACATCAGCCAAGCCCAAGGGGGCACCCGGATGGCCCGAATTAGCGTGTTGTACAGCATCCATACTCAAAGCACGAACTGCATTGGCGAGTTGTTGGCGCGTTAGCATAGAAAAATCACCCCTCAAAAAAAATACGAACGGAAAACCTGAGCATTTTCCTCGATTATGGGATGAGATGCTAGAAATTTTATGCAGAGTAAATAACAACGAGGAAAAAATAATGGCGTCCCCAAGGGGATTCGAACCCCTGTTGCCGCCGTGAAAGGGCAGTGTCCTAGGCCTCTAGACGATGGGGACAGCAAGAAAAACTGTCGATTGTTTGGTGGAGCTAGGCGGGGTCGAACCGCCGGCCTCTTGCATGCCATGCAAGCGCTCTACCAGCTGAGCTATAGCCCCTTCATACCGCGCTCTCAAACAAGACCGGCATTCTAAAGGCCAAACCCAGGGTGTGTCAAGAATTGATGACGATTCATTTTCAGGTACGAGGGGTATACACCCAATTATCAATCCTAAGCTTCTTAATCCGTTCAAAATGGCGAGTATTGTTCGTAACCAAAACACCTTCATTTTTTATTACAATACTCGCTATCATTAAATCAAGATCAGCTAAAATTTTACCTTGTTTTTTCAATAAAGATTTCTGTTCTGAAAAAATCAATGATGATTCCATGCAATAGGGTAAAACAATAATATTATCAAAAAAATCACTTACTTTTTGGAGATTTTTCTTTTTATAGGCAGAGTTGAATGCACCAAAAAAAAGCTCACTGTGGTTGATAATGGTTGTGGTAATGTCGCCGTGTGAGAAACTTGCAATTCGCTCATAAATACTTTCGTTACCTTTCAAAAAATAAATGAGCGTATCTGTATCTAAAACATATTTCATAAATCAAAATCCATCTCTTTATTGTTTTTTGATGCGTCAATGAGTTCTAACATTGAATTAGCATCATGCTCATTTAAAACCCCAGAAAAAGCTAACAATTTTTGTTGACGAGGGAGCACTTGCTTTACATAAGCTTGAACAGCTCTTTCAATGATTGCAGTTTTTGAACAATGAAGTTTTTTTTGTAATATTGATAAAGAAACTACTGTTTGTTCATTTAATCTAAAGTTGAGAGCATGTTTCATAACCACCCCGCGTATTTACATAATTGACTATAACATAAAAAATGTAAATACGCCAAAAAAACAATGTCTCACTGCCCTAAATGAATATTTTTCTGCGCAAGTGTCGCCAAAAAATCAGCTTCTATTTGCACCACTTCATCCGCTGTCAGCGTTTTATCAGGATGCACATACTTCACGGTCAATAAGACTGCTTTTTTTCCAGGCGCCATGCCTTTTCCTTCGTAAATATCTTTTAATCGCACGTACTGAATCCAAGCATGTGCGCTTTGAATGGGTTCCATTATGTCTGCCACGCAGACCTCTTTATCAACATAGAAGTTATATTCACGCACCACAGCCGGAAACACACTGCGTCGCCCCCCCTTCTTTTTTACGAGAGGCAAACGCGCCACATCTAACTCAATGTAAAAAGCATCGCTTAAAACCAACTTACCATTTGGAATTCCCTGCCACACCGCTGATTCTATTTGCCCCGCATACCCCACTGAGCAATGTTGAGTAGACGCATCTTGCGCCTCACACCGCACGTCAAAACTCGCCTGCGCTTGCAGGAAAGGAACCTCCTGGGGCTGCAAAGTAAATGGCACACCCAATTCGGCAAAAATTAATTGCAACACATTACTCACATCATAAAAATGATAGCTCAGATCTTTAACCAAACCGAAGCCACGCTCAAGATGCGAACCCGTGAACAATATACCTAATTTAGATTCTTCTCGATGCGCCGTATCTTTCTCATTGTCAGGAAAATACGTCATACCAACTTCAAATAACATCAAATCTTTATTACCAATCGAATAATTATAAGCCAGTGTTTGCATCAATGAATAAGCAAGCGTAGGACGCATTAATGCATATTCTTGGGATAAAGGATTTTGTAACAACACAGGCTTGTCTAGTGCATGCCCTGCAGGAACACGCAATATCGTCAAGGCATCATGAGGTATAAAACTGTAACTCATCACTTCCATACCCCCCAAGCCCGTCAGCACATCACGTAATAACTTGGTTTTTTCACGCAAACGATTGGGTACAAAAGAAAGCGGCAAGCTTGGCAAAGTAGGTTCGATACGGTGATAACCATAAATACGCGCAATTTCACCAATCAACTCAATTTCTGAACGAATATCTAAACGATAATGCGGCACTTCCACCTGAATCCCACGCTTAACGATTTCTGCCACAAAATAATACTGTTTCAAGCATGTCACCATTTCTTGGGTAGATAAGGTCAAACCCAACAATTGATTAACTTTGCTCGGAAACAACAATATTCGCACCGGTTTTTGAACACTTTTTTCCACATAATAAGCGGAAGGCAAAGCATGCCCTCCTACCACACCCATCAATTCCTTCAGACAATACGCCAGCACCTCTTTTATCTGACTCGCATCCACACCTCGTTCAAATCGAAAAGCAGAAGGCGTTGAAATTTTCAATGCACGTGCAGCAATACGCACCATCGTTGAATTGAAGGAAGCACATTCTATTAAAATACTTTTAGTCTGTTTCGTGACAGCCACCTCTGAAGCACCTATCACACCCGCCACGGCCAATATCGCGTTGTCATCACTGATCACCACCGAACCACGCGGCACCGTCACCTTGCTCTCATTTAAAGTCGTAATTTCTTTAAAATGTCTCGTTAACTCTATATTCAAACCCGTTTTTATTTTATCTAAATCATATGCATGTAGAGGCTGACCTGTTTCCAACATCACAAAATTCAGCACATCTACCACTGGATTAACGCTATTTATCCCTGAAGCCAACAAAGCTTCTCTTATGACAGAAGGCGTTTGAACAGTATTATCAATATCGTTGATCACCATCATCCCCAAACTGGGACAGGCATTTTTAGCTGTTATTTTAATGGACACAGGAAAATGTGCATTATCAATTTCTACTTTTTTTGTATCAGAAAACAAAACAGGCGCAGGCTCATGCCCAAATGCAGCCACTTCTCGAAGCAACCCCGCGTAAGACAAACAAAACGATCGGTTTGCTTTCGCCTCAATTGTCACAGCGGTATCTTCTCCCAAAGCCACCACTTTTTTCACTTCGAGCCCTTGTAAGTTTAAGATTTCAAGTAACTCATCTAACTCCAGAGAGGATTTTCTCAATTTTAAAAAATGCTGAAAAGAAAAAGTAAACATAAATCACACGCTCGCCCACAAAGAAATATCATTTTCATAAAATCCACGAATTTCCGCCATTTGATAATAAATCATCGCCAGACGGTTTACCCCCAAACCAAATGCAAACCCAGAGACTTCTTTTGGATCATATCCCACACTCAGAAACACATTAGGATGCACCATACCCGCACCCAAAATAGTGATCCAACCCGCTTGCTTACAAGTACGACAACCTTGCGTCGCACAAATAGGGCAAGACATATCTACCGCCGCACTGGGTTCAGTATAAGGATAATAAGAGGGTCTAAATCGCACTTGTATATTTTCACCAAACACGGTTTTAATAAATTGGATCAACACCCCTTTTAAATCAGAAAAACGAATACCTTTGTCCACCACCAAACCTTCTGTTTGGTAAAACATCGGAGTATGTTGAGCATCAATATCATCCACACGATAGACATTACCCACAGAAATAATTTTGAGTGGCGGCTTTGCATTTTCCATTGTGCGAATTTGCACAGAAGAAGTATGTGAACGCAATAATTTATCAGAACCTTTAATGTAAAAAGTATCTTGCATGTCACGCGCGGGATGATGCAAGGGAATATTTAATTTTTCGAAATTATTTTCTTCTTTTTCAATTTCAGGTCCATAAACAATAGAAAAGCCCATATTAATAAACACTTCTTCCATTTTTTGCGTAAAATGAATTAAGGGATGAATATGACCTCGCACAAACTGCATTTTTATGGCGGTTGGATCACAAAATACTTCTGATTGGCGCACTTTGCTCACAGCAGTGTCTGAAGAGAAGGCCAACTCAAGTTCTTGTCTAAACTGATTAATCAACCCGCCCGCCGTTTTTTTCTCAGCAGGATCGATGACGTTTTTTAAATCCGCATACAATTCTTTTAATATTTGTTTTAGATATTTTTTCTGCAATGCCTGCCTTGCTTCCTCAGAAGACGACACCTGACTTTCCTCTAAGAATTGCAACTGGCACGCTTGAATTTTTGAAATTAGCGAAGACACTCGTTTCCTCCCCTACTTTTCACCATCAACATTTTCATTTCCCTCACCGCTTCTTTTATCCCCACCAACACAGCATGCGCAATAATACTATGCCCAATGTTCAATTCGATAATATCGGGAATGGCCGCAATCGCTTGGGTATTATGGTAATGCAAACCATGACCTGCATTCACTTGCAGCCCTGCTTCCACCCCAAAACGCGCTGCCTCACGAATCGTTTGCAACCATGGCGCTTGCGCATCAAAACGTGCATTAGCATACTCCCCTGTGTGTAATTCAATCCAAGAAGCCTGGCAACGCACAGCGGCCTCAATTTGTTTTATGTCTGGATCAATAAACAAAGACACCTGAATCCCCTGAGCCCGTAAAGTTTCACACGCTTGCTTCACACGGGCTTCTTGGGAGATCACATCCAAACCACCCTCCGTCGTTAACTCTTCACGTTTCTCAGGCACAAAACAACAAGAATGGGGTTTGATTTTTTGCGCAAACGCAATCATTTCATCAGTCACACCCATTTCTAAATTTAAACGCGTCTGCAAGGCTTCTTGCAGTAACAACACATCACGATCTTGAATGTGACGCCTGTCTTCACGCAAATGCACCGTAATACTATCCGCACCCGCCATTTCTGCTTCCAATGCAGCCAGCAAAGGCTCCGGGTAAGCTGTGCCCCGCGCCTGACGCAGTGTTGCCACATGATCCACGTTCACACCTAATAAAATAGGATTTTTCATTGATAGTCTCACTTCTGTTTTTATTTCAGGCGCTTCGCACGAAACATTCTCGGCTTTTCAGTGGTTTTTCCCCTAACAAAGGCGCCAATGCTAACTGCAATAAACGTTTCATTTCTAACAAAACAGGCTGATGTTTAAAATTTTCTTGATGCAAAGCCACCAAGCACGCCCCTGAAAACAAGGAGGAGCGAATCGTTTTATCGTTCAACTGGCTGCGCTTAAAACCAAGCGCAGGAATAAATGCGTAAGTTTGATTCGCCTCAATTTGATCCCCATTAACGTCATACTCAAGAGGCAATGCATAGCCTAGCTCCACCAACAATTGTTTTTCGAACAACCGTAAAACAGCCTGGAGAGAAACTTCAACTCTGGCTGCTGCATTCAACACAGGTGACACGACAGATGGGGCTATCTCCTCAGACGTGATAGGTATAGTGAGGGATTGAGCCAAGCATTTCAAGGTTGCATCATACCTTTCAAATAAACCAGGACAAGGATCTGCTCGCTGCAATAAACGCACTAACATTTCATTGAGGTACAAACCACACAATAAAGCCTCCGCCTGTAGCCCATAAAACACAGCGCGGGGCTCTACTTGTGTCAAAGTCATCAAATCTGTTCGCCCCTGCCAGGACAAAAAAAGAGGAAAAAAGGGCTGCAACAAGACAGCCGTTTTACTCTTCCTTACCCTCACTCCTTTTGCGATTAAATGAACCCGACCCTGTTCTCGTGAAAAAACATCCAATAAAAGACTAGTGTCATGATAGGGTCGTGCGTGTAAAATAAACGCTGGCTGTAAGCTGATGCGGTTCATGTATGGTGGACAAACGCGAAAATGAAGATTCTAGCATTCGATACCTCGACTCAACAGTGCTCTGTTGCTTTGCTCTGTGGAAATGAAATAAAAGACATTTCATTAGATGCCCCCAATCAACACGCTGAATTACTTTTACCCCTCATCCACAGGCTACTTCATGAGGCGGGACTCTCTTTAACTCAGCTCAACGCCATTGGCTTTAGTCGAGGACCAGGCAGTTTCACTGGCTTACGCATTGCTGCCAGCTTAGCCCAAGGTCTAGCCTGCGCACATGATATTCCCGTTGCCGCTATCTCCACCCTACAAATGATGGCTCAAGCCACTCACCTGACACAGCATGCTGAACGAATTGCTGTCGCCATGGATGCGCGCATGCAACAAATTTACTGGGGAACCTTTGCAGGCACAGGTATTATGTTGCCCACTTGCCCAGAACAAGTTCTTTCGCCAAACGAGGTAATCCTAGCAGGAAAAGACTGGACAGCTGTTGGCACAGCTTGGCAAGTTTATTCAGATTCACTGCTTTTTCTGCAACCCCAGCTTGCTCACATCGACACAAAATCGCTCCCTCAAGCCCGCAACCTTATCCCCCTCGCTCAATATCAAATAGAACAAAAATTAACCGTTTCAGCTGAAAATGCCTTACCAATTTATTTGCGTGATAAAGTTTGTTAGACTTCGCTGTGGTTTACACTCCTCGGGCCTAAAAATCAGCGTTTTTATTTAGGCTTGGGACGCAATAAGATGTTCGCGCCCCACGCGCGGGCATAGTTATTTATTACTATTTTAATTTTTTAAAGGATATTCCAATGAAGAGAAAAAGTTTAATTGCTGCTTTAGCACTTTGCGCTGTTGTATTAGTAGGCTGCCAAAAAGACGGTCAATCCGCTGAACAAGCTGCACCTGCTGCTGACCAAGCCACCACCACTGAAGCACCTGCTTCTACCACCACAGCTGACGCTACCCCTGTTACATCTTCTGCAACTACACCTGAAGCATCTGCTACTGACGCTACTCTTGCACCTGCTGTTGCGGCACCTGCTGTTGCGGCACCTGCTGCTGACGCTACTGCTGCACCTGCTGCTGACGCTACTGCTGCACCTGTTGTTGCACCCGCTGCACCTGCACCTGCTGCTCAGTAACACCCTCGTTCACGGCGCGACTCCACGTCGCGTCGTGTTTCGTTTAGTGATTCAATTACTAGAAAGACAACCACCAGTCGCCCCTACATTCAAAGCCCACTCTCTGAGGCGCATTGCTTCCCTATTCCCGCCGGGCTGAGGGACGTCCCATTTCAGGTACAGGTGCGGAGGGTGTTATTATTTTTTCTGCATCACGTAATTTAGCTCTTTTTTCCAAACGTTCATTCGTGTTTTTAAATACATCTGTCTTACCAAACCGAGCCGCTATCTTTCCTATCAGATCAACAAAGAATTTTCTCACCTTGTCTATTCTCGTTGACTTCACTGTATTCTTAACAAAATCGCTCGTGGCCTGCCGAATGGCTGTTTTTTGAGAATCTAGAAATGTTTGGCTAATGACTTTGTTTTCTTTCAGAGCTTCCGTTAGTTTTTCTTCTATCCTTTTAAAAACATCATCATACGCACTTATTCCCTCTTTTAATTCATTAGCATGGGGAAACCCTTTACCTTCTTCGACAGCAGTCGATTCTTGAGAGAGAATAGTTCTCGCCTCTTTCACACATGCCAACAACTGCTCTACACTTGCTCTCTCCACCTCCACCGATTGGTTCAATTTCGCTTTAATCTTTGGTAAGGCTTTCTCAAACGAGGCTTTCTCAGAGTCAAATTGGGGAATAGCCATACTAAAAAATTTATCTTTTGTTTCTACTGAAAGCCCTGCTTTTTCGTCTCTAACCATCCTTAAGAGCGCATCAAACCTTCCTTTATACTTCACCAATTCTGCCAATTCATTATTTTCTATAAGCTCGCCTGGTTTAACAGGATGTTTATCTAGGATAACGCCTATCTGATCAATTTTTTCCTGAACTTCCCCTTCCAAACGATTTCTTAGACGATCCCTGTCGCCTGCTTGAGTACGACGCATCACAGCATTAAAATGACGTTGGACGCCTTGAAAACTCGCCAAGTCTTGATTCAATGCTGTAGTCAATTGTGTATATTGCACAGATGCAACACTGTCATCATGCTCAGCACGAAATAGTTTTGATAACGAACTACTAAATACACCATTCAATTCGCCCACGGCAGAAGCAACTGAACGACTCGTCACCTCCGCCAATACTGTATTGATCGCCTCCTCGCTCGCCCCTGGCATTTGAGTCGTAATTTTCTCCCGCAATGCTTCTTTTAAGGGTGCCTTAAAGCTAATCACCTCACTCATTCCTTTCTGAGCATCATAAGAAATATCATAAACTTGCTTTAGCATGTCGTATAACTGATCCATGAAATAAGCCCGCGCTTCCTTTAGGTTTGCTCGCCTATCATAGATTTCTTTTGCCAATTCATCCGAAGATATTTTTGGACTAAAACCGGTTTTATTAAAAAAACGGGAAGTCACATCCGCATTCACATTCCATTCTTGACCACTTTTCTGAACAAATACTTTTCCGGCCAAAGTTGTCTTCTCAGGAATTCGCCCGTCTTTCAAGGCCCTCGCCATCATTTCAGGTAGGTAAACAGATATCGGCTCTTCTCGCATTTGCCGATTAATCGGGTTTTGCACTTCATGACTCACTCTCTGCTTTGCTATTTCTGCAGGCGTCCAGTCGACACTGTCATCCATCGTCTGTTCTGCTTTGCCACCCGCCTTAACAAAGAGTTCTTCAAGAGGTTTGGTCACCATTTGCACCATGACCAAAGTCGCAATTTGAGGATAAGCATCCGAAAACTTCAAAGCCAGGTGCCTTACCACACTAGGGTCAGCCTCCTCTCCCAACAATTCAGTGGCACGCTCTTTAAACGCGTTCAGTATACGGGGATGAACACCCACTTCATTCTCAGTATTCTCTGTGGCTTGGATAAATTTTGCTGTCAGCTCATGTGCACACTGCAACATGGCTTCCTTCGATTGAGCCTGCGCCTCAAATAATTTTTGAGCTAATGCTTCATTACTCATCGTAAAAGACGCCGAACTCAGTTGATTTAAAAAACGCGACACATCACCCGTTGAAATCCTTCCTTGATCTCTCTTTATATCTCTATTATCAGACTTAATATAATCCACCACATAATCCACCGGTGTAGGAACAACCTGTGGATCTTCAGCCTTTTTTGCAGCCACATACGCGTCGTAAGTCAGCCCGCTTTCTTTATCAAACGGATTAGGCATACACCCCTCTCTTAAAATAAAGATTTCTCCTATACTTTTAGGCTAGCCCATTTTTCTTAACAGAAACTGCTAACCCCAAAAATAAAAAAGCTTTTTTTAATCTCTCCTTTGGGTATAGAATGACCTAACCCGTACAGAAAGGACTCTGTTATGCCAGCACCTCAGCCCAGCACACCCCCTCCCGCCGCTACAACCAGCTCCGCCTCAGCAACAAGCAGCAGCAATGACAACACTTTTCAGGGCACGGATGAAGCCAAGGGCACGGATAAAGCCATCCGAACCCGCCCGGGTTATCGATACTGCCAAACAATAGAAGAATTCCTTCATTTTTACACGCGCAGCACTCCTTCCACCTTACTCGGTACAGGCAGCCCCTCTCTCCAACCCGACCCCCTCACCCCCCTTCGACCCCTTATGAAGACGCTTCAAACACACTTGAGCACGTTACAACTTAAGATGCGCGATGAGGAAATGGATCGAATAGGCAGCTTGGGCGCTTCTCTTTCTCACCCCATTGCCCAATCAGAAATGATGGCACGTGAAAAACACGAACAATTACAAAGAGACTTACGAGATCTTGAGCTCCGCTATCACACTGAGTACGTCAAACTCACCACACTTCAAGCTGACTACAATGCAACACTTTCACGTGTTCGTGATAATTACACCGCTACCGCACTTGCAAAAGAACGCGAACGATCAGCCACACTGCAAACCTATCAAACACAAAAAAGATTAGCCGAACAAGCTGTCGATAAACTCTGTTATGGTTGCCTGCCTTGTGTCGGGAAAAAAGAAAAAGCTGCTTTAACTACTGTCGAGACACAACTTCAAAGCCTAGGACCCGTCCAAGGTGATCCCAGCTTTGCCACCACCACCGCTGAACTTGAAACAAAATATGCTGGCATCACGACGCAACTTATCGCGCTTAATGAACAACATGCATCACAGAAATTTCAACTCATGGTAGAAATGGATCTCATGTTACATCGTGCACAAACAGGCAAAGTCATTTCACAGGGATTGGAAGACGACTTCTATACAAATTTTAGCATTCCCTCCATGCTGGCCTACCTTGCCACACACGATGCATTATTTTCATTAATAGAAGCCACTGAAACACATTTAAGCACACCTCAAGACGCCGAAACAAATAAACACTTGCAAGCTTTCATGACTCATTTATTGAGTGTACGCGCCACACTTTTACCTTTATTCCAAAAATTTTATTGCAATGAGGCAGATGAACAAGAAGCCACAGCTCTCTTACCCCTTTTTCGCCAACTCAATCCTCAGGAAAAAGCAGCCTGCCTTGATAACCCCGAACGTTTCTTGACATCAGACCCAAGTGATCGTGTAGCAGCCGTCAGCGCAGCCCAAATAGCTGTTCTTCCCAGCCTTTCCTCTGAGGTAGAAGACTTTTTTAGGAGGGGATCTCATGCCAGCACCTGAAGAACAACCAAATGATATCACTGCTTTGCACGATTTTTCTGCTCGCTGCACAGCCTTACTCAAAATATTGCAAGATCAGTACGCTGCCATACAACTCTTAAATAAAGATCTTCACCCATCTCAACAAAAAGCACTCCAACATCTCCCTACGGCACTTGAACAGACTCAACAAAATATCACTGACTTGGCAACAGAAACGGACAGTTTCATACAACCCAGCTACGAACCCGAAGCCGAAAAATTAACGTGGCTGCGCCATACACAAGAAAAATATGCAGCCACACAAGAAAAGCTTCGTAGTAAAGCGCAAGAAAAAGAAAATCTTCAACTTCAACTCACCACCGAGCTGGATCAATTCCGTCGTGATGTGGAGACGAAAAGAAACGAACGCTCAGCCAAACTCACTGAATTAGATATTCAAATGGGAAATCAAGTCAGGCAACAAAAAGACTTGATTGAGACTATTCAAGGACGCATCAACCAAGAATTAGAAGGGTGTTGTGCCTCTTGTTTTCCATGCCTCAATAGCACACTTAAAAAACTCCGGGTACAAGAAAGAGAAGCACAAACCCAACTCACTCAAATTCAAGATGAGGCACGCACGCTCGGCCAACACCCAGACATTATCCAAATAGATGCAAATATAACGAGTCTTCTAGAAACCATTCAACGCAAAGAAATCGCTTTACAACTTGAACCACAAAAAATAGCAGACGAGATTCAACACTTAGAGAATATTTTATTCAAATACAGCGGCCCCTTGAGCGAACTCAAAGCGTACATCGAAACAAACACAAACAAAATTTGCTTTGCCATCGATAATCGACGTATGTTTTTTTGTGTGCGTGCCTATGAAACTTTGCTGTCTTTAGAAAAAACAGCCTTGGAACTGTGTTGTTTTCAATTTTCCCCTCAACCTACCGAAGTTCATCCTGAAATAAACGTCGCCCCCAATATTCAGACCAAGATAGTCACCTTGCTCATGGAATTTGCTCAAACTATCAAAAAAGCCTTACTCTCTTTACTAGATGAAATTTTAACGCACTTATTCACCCCCCTTTCACGTGATTGTGAGGGTGATTACTTCCTTAATCGCTATAACACATTGTCAGAAGCCGAAAAAAATCAGGTATTAGGCGCCTCTCCGGGTGATGACACAATCAACAAACTCATCCCACCACGCACAGGACAAATTCTCAGGGAAGGACAAATACATATAACAGGTCTTACCCCCCTACCCGAAACCCCTCGCCCACTTCCACCCATTTTAGCCGAACACTCACAAGGAAGTTCACTCAACATACGACCGGCAGCTGCTTAAGGAGTGACAGCCAGGGGAGGCTGAGCTGTTACCATAAACCCTTGATTCACTGTGCTCCGCTACTCACATACCCACTCACGTATGCTCCGTTGCGGTGCTCGAAAATCAAGGGTTTATGTCTCAGCCTAGCGAATTGTAAACAGACCCTAATTGAATTCTTCTCAAAATCCATTTTCCATTCTTTCTGATCTCGTCATACATGGCATCCGGAGCAAGATCAATTTCCCCCGGCCAAGTAACCGTACCATATTCAAGATAAACCTGATTGAAGACATCTAGATTCTGAAGTTTCGAAAATATTCCTGCATTTTTGTCAATGACACGCTCAGATAGATCAACTATTCCCTTCAATCCATCCAAAAATTCAACTTCCAAAATATAGCCAGGCAAGGGATGAACCGAAGCAACACGCCATGACATTTGGGGTGTCACTTGAGCGGGGTAATTTTTTGCGGTGTTTGACCTGTTTGGCATAAGTTCCAATTCCACTTTTATACTCGCCCCCTCATTACATCAACAATTTATTCAGCAATTGCACAAACTGGGCAGGATCGTCCAGATGACCGCCTTCCGCTAAAATAGATTGGCCCAACAAAATATGGGACCATTCGTTCAATTTAACAGGGTCGTGCTCTTCGTTTAGTTTCACCACCAAAGGATGCTGCGGGTTTAATTCTAAGATAGGCTTTGCTTGATTAATGGTTTGGCCAGCTGCTTGCAAAATACGCTGCATTTGCAGACCCATTTCATTTTCTTCAATCACAATGCACGCAGGCGAAGTGGTTAAACGGTGCGTAATACGCACATCCGTTACCCTATCCCCCAAGGTTTCTTTAATACGCGTCACTAAATCTTTATATTCCTTCTCTGCTTTTTCTTGCTCTTGCTTCACTTCTTTATTTTCTTCAACTTCATCTAAGTCTAATTTACCTTTTGACACTGAATGTAACTGCTTCCCTTGATACTCTGTTAAGTGCACCGTCAACCATTCGTCCACACGATCATGCATCAACAATACTTCGATGCCCTTCTTTCTAAAAATTTCTAATTGTGGACTATTTTTAGCGGCCGCAAATGATTCTGCTGTCACATAATAAATGTGTTTTTGCTGAGCTTGCATTCGAGAAATATAATCATCCAATGAAACAGTCTGCGTAGATTGATCCGTGTGCGTACTCGAAAACCGTAATAATTTCGCAATCAATTCTTTGTTGCTCTGATCTTCCGCCGGTCCTTCTTTCAACACATTCCCAAACTGAGACCAAAACTTCGTGTATTTTTCTTTCTCATCTTGTGCCATTTTTTCTAGCAAGGTCAGCACACGCTTTGTCAACCCGGCTCGAATGGATTCAACTTGTTTGTTTTGCTGTAAAATTTCGCGAGATACATTCAAAGGCAAATCATTCGCATCCAACACCCCTTTCACAAAACGCAAATAGAAGGGCAGGAATTGTTCAACATCATCCATAATGAAAACGCGCTTCACATATAATTTTAAACCTTGATGCCGTTCGCGATGATATAAATCAAAGGGAGCACGCGAAGGAATGTACAACAAACTGGTGTACTCTTGTTTGCCCTCTACTTTGTTATGCGCCCAAGCCAAGGGATCATCAAAATCATGCGCAACATATTTATAAAATTCGTTATATTCACTGTCTTTAATTTCATTTTTAGGTAAATTCCACAATGCCGTAGCTTTATTCACCACTTCATCTTCTTCTTTCTCTTTCTCTTTTTTCTTCATGATCACAGGTAATGGCACATGATCAGAATATTTTCTAATAATAGTTTTCAAACGCCACTCATCTAAAAACTCAGCTTCCTCTTCTTTTAAATGTAAGATAATTTCCGTACCACGAATAGGTTTAATAACAGGCTCAACCGTAAATTCACCGTCCCCTTTTGATTCCCAACGCACACCTTCTTCTGGCGATAACCCTGCTTTTCTCGTTAACACAGTCACTTTATCTGCCACAATAAAGCTGGAATAAAAACCCACACCAAATTGCCCAATCAAATTAGCATTATGGGATTGATCTTGGCTTAAAGCGGCCAAAAATTCTTTTGTGCCAGACTTGGCGATGGTCCCCAAATTTGAAATAACTTCGTCGCGCGTCATGCCAATACCGTTATCACTGATCGTGATGATGCGCGCAGCTGCATCAAAATCAACATGCACAGCCAATTCTGCGTTATTTTCATAAAGTTCAGGATGCGCAATAGCCTCAAAACGCAATTTATCTGCCGCATCAGCTGCATTTGAAATCAACTCACGCAAAAAAATCTCTTTATTGCTGTAAAGCGAGTGGATCATTAAATTAAGCACTTGCTTGACTTCCGTTTGAAATCCAAGCGTTTGTTTTTCAGTTGATTGAGGCATGACTCTCTCCATAAAAATTGCAGACAGACCCCTGTAGTGGGGTCTCCTGTCGGAAATTTCAAGACGTCCCTAACTCCTCGCTAAACGACGTGACTGATAGCTACCCGGCTCAATGTCCGGAGACCCTTGGCTACGCGCAGCAGGGGACACTAAGCTCCTACGAGGAGCGGCAGCAAACAGAGTATTAGGATGCTTTCCTAGCCCAGCCATGCTTTCTCGCGCTGCTTCCACCACGACAGAAGAAGGGGGGGTGGGGACGTCTTTGAGAACAAGCGCGTGAAAAACAGGTTCACTCGAGGTATTACAGGATGAAGCCATTAATTTCCTGATGTTTGAATAAAATACGGACCAATCCTGAGGATTCCCCAAGGTCCTATGGAGGTCGTCAACAAAAACAGCTGTGGCTTGTTTCGTTATATCATGAGGCATCTCATTAAACAGCTTCGCTATATTATTCCAGGCATCGTTCAAGTGATGCCAGGTTTTATCAATATATTTACTTAATTGCCCGCAATAATTTTTTTTATCTAAAAAACCTAACCCATCTTTCTCTCTCGCCAATACTTCTTTAAAATAATTTAACATCACGGCTGTTTCAAAAAGTCGGTTATACAAGGCAGCCAATCCTTCTCTCGAAGAGAGGGGTTGAGATAAAGCCCCCGCCAAGAAATTCATCACCCTTGTCAACATCTGATGTTTGGCCAATTGTTCCTTCAGTGATCCTTCTTTCTCACCTTCCTGCATTAAAGTTGATAGGGTTCTTCCTAATTCAAGCCTCACTCCATTTAATTTTTCCCAAGGTACTTGCTGCATTTTTTTATCTTTCAATGACAGGACCAAGATTTTCTTTTTTTCGTAAGAAAGGGATTGTTTTATATGGACAAGCTGCTGTTCTTGCTCCGCCGAGGTGAGTTCAAGCAAGTCATTCACTCTATCATCGTTGACCTGTCTCTTTAAATCATGCCAGCTTATCCACACCATGGCTTTTTCATTTTCATCCAGTGCATCCCAAGAAATGCTTATTTTTTCCTTTACCTTTTCAAGCAAGTTCTGTGTGGCAAACTCCCACAGAGAAGATAGATATTTAATTGTTTTAGCCATCTCCAATGGAACTTCAAAAAGCAAAGTCATTAATCGATTAAGCGCTGTACTACCCTGGTTGTTTAAATACGCTTCTTCAAGTTTGTCAACTTTCTGTTTTTGAGTTTCATTACCACAAGCACGCACAATTTCTAAATCAATAGAACGTCTCTTTTCAAGACCAAGCTCTTCCAGCATCAAATAACTTTCTACAGCAGATACATTCCTCCCACCACCATAAATAGCAAGGCAAATGCCATCCATTATCTGAGGCATCAATTTACACCCCATTGAAATAAAATATTGCTTCCTTTCCTGAAGGAATAACAACAATTCCTCTTGTTCTGTACGCTGCAATCCCATACCCATCAACATTAAAAAATCAGAATCAAGATACTGCGATAATGACACAGGTATTTCAGCAGAAAAATCGCGCTTAAAGGTAGAAACAATTTCATCCAAACGACTGAAACCATATTCCTTATCATTATTCATCCAGGTTTTTATTTTTCTGAAAGAGGCATCCTCAAAATCCGGCAAAACTCGATACACTTCCTCCATTTTTCTCAAAGCACTCGCACGATCAACCGCCAACTCTCTTCTGAACAATTCCTTAATAAGCAGCAGCAACTGAGCTTGATGATTTGCTGCAAGTTCTATTCGTTGGCTGTGTCCATGAAACAACTCACCGAATGAACGCAAGGTGGATAGCACCTCATCCCAGGAAGCATTTTCACCCTTCAACTTCTCTTCCATTTTTAACAGCAACTCATGTCCCAACAAACCCAAGTCTTGAGTCAACTTAGATACGACTTCTTTCATTTCACACTTGCTTTCTAAGAAACAATACAACTTTTCTAAATTTGTTCTCATAGTAGGATGAGTCAAATTTTCTTGAAGAAAACACACCATGTAATTTTCAGCTATTTCTAATACTGCTTTCGCCTGCTCAAGCGAGCTAAAACAAGCCAACCCTGTTTTATTGTGCGCATCATCATACATACCCAACACAAAGGCATGCAGCAGCACAGCATAAAAACCAACAGATGCATTATGACAGGGTTGCCTTAGTACTTGACGAGATAAACTAAGCAGTGAATCTAATTTCGAAGCAGGCACTATTTTGCCTATTTCTTTCGCCCTCACCCAAGAAAGAGATAATTTAAATTTAACCCCCTCTTCTTGCTCTAAACCTCGTGAAAATCTTTCCAACTCTTTTTCTACTTCTTTAAAATCATTCACTTCTAACAACCGACTTTTTTCAAACACCCAACTCTTCACTTCTTCTCGAATAGCAAGTTGTTCGACAGGATTACCAAACAAACACGGAATCAATGTCTCCAGAAGATGGGTATAATCTTCGATTTGCAACACATTCCTTTCTAAAAATTGAATGATTACAGGAGCTTTATCACTGTAATTCAAACGCTCAGCGCAATCAGCAATACCGTCAGACTTCTTTGACTGCATTGCCTCACACAACAACACTCTAAATTCTCCATTAGCTCGACGCTTGATAGAATCTTCTCTTAAAGACTGACGCCCTTTAAAATACAAGAGGATATTTGTCTTCAATAATCCATCAGGAACTCGATCAAGTCTTTTTTCCAAAGCAGAAAAAAATTGATATCTCTTTTGTAACAACTCCTCAAAAACAGCATCTTGAAAACAAAGAATATCAAACAGGGTTTTATGCGTCCTCTTTACCACCAACAGATCATCTGCACCTGGCGCTCCATTTTCTTTGGCTTGTTGATACCCCTGCTCAGCCGCCTCATTATTTCTTCTAAATTCTTCTATCCTGGATGACATGTTATTCAGTCTTGCCAATACCATGAGAAAATCATCATCAGAGAATGCTTCCATTTTCTGACATATAAATTCATCCATGGCACGGACTAATTCTTCAGAAGGTAGCTGAGGATGCCATTGCTCTCCCCAATAATAAAAACCTTTGCCTACTTTCTTAAAAAACTCACTGACAGACAATAAATATTTTTGTTTTTCAGCAGAATCTTGTATTTCTTTATAAACAGCCTCATCCAATGCCGCATGAATACCCGCTTCCATATCTGTAATAATAGTTACCGCCCTTTGATGATCACCTCCACTTAAACCCATTCTAGGCAGATCAGAGAGGATAGAAAAAAAACGAGATAGGGTTAACGCATTTTCAGCATCTTTTCGGCTTACATCTCCATTTTTCAACACATGCTGTATATACGCCAAAAACTGTTTCGACATAGCCTCTAAAACCACTAATTTTGTTTTTACTATGCTTGCCTTATCGTCATCACTCATCCCCTCACAAGGAAACCGGAGAATTTTTTCCAAAAAAAGTGCCAGCCTGTCTGAGGTAATTTTTTCTCTCTGAACTGCATTTTCCATCCCCCAACCATTAAGTAACCGAACAAAAAAATAGCTATTATCTTTATGTTTTTCGACAACTGATCTATCCTTCTCAACAGAAAAAAGTTGTTTCAATAATTCATCCACTTTCTCCAACGAACCTGAGGGGCTACTCATTTCACTGATCACCCTAACTTCTACAGCCAAAAATTCCTTAATTCCCGTTTTTTTACGAATGCTTTCTAAAATTTTCTGAAAAGGACTGTTGCCATCAGAAACCGCATCTGGCGCACGCAACAATAAACTGCGACATTGTTTTTTTACCTCTTCCAACAATTCATCCTCTCTTTCTTTTGCAAGTCCCTCTATATATTTCACCACCACATCACTCTTAATAGACAGAGGATCACCCGAAAAAAGTGCGGCGATATACTCAAATTGACTGTTCGTGAGTGTCTCATCTAGTTTGATTTCAGTTAACCATGTTCGAAGGGGCTTTGTTTTTTCATTTTTGCAACCCGCATTTATTTCATATATCAAATAAGCATGCAGTCTTCGGAAAAAAGACTGACGTCTAGCCCTATAATTTTCATCTTCTGCCCCATCAGAAAGAGAAGCATTGTATTTTTCATAAAAAAATTGATAACTTTCTGCCAAAAGTTTATTGCACTTAGCACTGATAAGAGGGCTAACCGCATCAAATGGCTCCATTTCCAAGACCTTTCTCAGGCACTCACACGCCATTACTTCTAATTTATCGTCCCCCGATAAAAAACAGTGTTTTTCAAAATAACTCGCCCAGGTACGATTGAGTTCGAGTAAATCCGTGAGGATCTGTTTTTGCACCCCCCCCCCTGTCGTTTTTTGGATAATACGTCGCCTCAGCTCCACAAAATGCTCAAGCCAACCTGGGTGAGTAAATGGCCGCTCTTGAAAGGTAAAATCGTTACGGGGAAACTGGGAGGAGGGTGGGTAATGACTCGTAAAAGATTGGTTAATCAGCTGCCAAGCAACGGGCGCTAGACTATATCTGTCTATAAAGGCCTGGCGCTGGCTTTGGAATATTTCTTCTGGACTCGGGGGTTGGACAACAGGAGGCGCGGGGGTTGAACTCAGCACCACTCCCTCAGCAGACCCACTTAACCTACTTCTACTACCCCTACGCGATCCTCGAGCCATACCCATTCCTCCCGTGCGACATCGCCCTTTCCTTCTCAAAAAAGGCAAAAAAATAAACAATTATAAAGGAAATCATTTTTATCAGCCAGCACAAAATATGTCAACGACAAAACGGGTAAAAAAAGACAGAGCAATAAGTAAGTTTTAGGGGAATTAATACAAACCACAGAAAAACCGAATGAAATGGATGTTTTTGTTGCGTATATGTATAGCACATGCTATACATATACGAGAGGTGACCTTTATGTATAAAGCAGCAACAGTAAACGCAAGAATTGAGCCCATGATCAAAAAAAGGGCTGAGGCTATTTTAGATGCGGTAGGTTTATCCTCTGCAGAAGCAATCAGGTTATTCTATAATCAAATTTGTTTGCATCAAGGCATTCCATTTGAAATAAAAATTCCAAATAAAACAACTATTAAAGCAATGCAGGCAGCCGATAAAGGCAAGGTTTCTAGAGTGGAAAATATCGACAACTTATTTGAGTAACCCCAAGATGCTAGAAATAGAAAGCACTTCGCAATTTAAAAAAGATCTTAAACTCGCCAAAAAAAGACACAAAAACCTTGATTGCCTGAAAAAGATAATCACGCTTCTGCTGAAACAAGAACATCTAGAAATAAAACTCAAAGACCATCGTCTTACGGGCGAATGGTCTCATTACCGTGAACTTCATATTGAACCCGACTGGCTTTTAATTTACAAACTCGATTTAAAGAGAAATACCCTTGTTTTAGTTCGCACTGGAACCCACTCTGATCTTTTTTAAATTAATGAAGAACTGTTGACATTTTGCCAACTTGAACCAAATTAGACAAACTTACCCCTCTTACCTTATACTCCACCCGCTGTAAAACGGAGAGGTGTCCGAGTGGTTGAAGGAGCACGCCTGGAAAGTGTGTATACGTGAAAACGTATCGAGGGTTCGAACCCCTCCCTCTCCGCCAAATTGTCGTAGCGATGCTATTTTCTTTGTGTTACCATGCCCTTCGCCTCATTTGGTTCCCTCGCAATGCATCCTGCGAACCCCGCCAGGCCCGGAAGGGAGCAACGGTAGTGGGCTCTGTGTGTGCCGAGACCGGGCTGAATGAGGCCTCATATTGCAGTTATCTCCCCCTTCATAATTTAAAAAATCACTTATGACTTATCAAGTGCTCGCAAGGAAGTGGCGTCCTAAAACCTTCGCGGATCTTATTGGCCAAGATATCGTTGTTCGCACCCTGACCCACGCACTCACTCACCAACGCTTGCATCATGCTTATCTCTTTACAGGCACACGTGGCGTGGGTAAAACCACCTTGGGTCGCTTAATTGCAAAATGCATGAATTGCGAACAAGGCATCAGCCCTACCCCTTGCGGACAATGCAGTATTTGTCTGGCCATTGATGCGGGTCATTTTGTTGATTTAATCGAAGTAGACGCAGCTTCTCGCACCAAAGTGGAGGACACGCGCGATTTGCTTGACAATGTCCAATATGCTCCCGCCCAAGGCCGTTTTAAAATTTATTTAATTGATGAAGTACATATGCTGTCTGGACACAGCTTTAATGCCTTACTCAAAACGCTAGAAGAACCCCCCTCGCACGTCAAATTTTTATTTGCCACAACTGACCCTGATCGTTTACCCGACACCGTCCTATCACGCTGCATTCAATTTCATTTAAAAAACATGGCGCCTGACATTATCGCGCCGTATCTTGCACACATCCTGCAAGAAGAAAAAATTAATTTTGAACAAACAGCGCTGGATCGTATTGCTTACGCCGCCGAAGGCAGCATGCGTGACGCACTCAGCTTATTGGATCAAGCCATTGCATTTGGGCAGGGAGCCTTACTGGAAGCAGACGTCAAAACCATGTTAGGCAGTCTTGAACATGATGATTTAATGATCTTACTTGAAGCAATAGCACAACAAGATGCTGCTCAGTTGGCGCAAGCATTACAACAATTGTCTCTTTACCATTGCGACTATGCGCAAGCTGCTCAAACCTTATTAAGCTTGCTGCATCACCTGGCTTTACA
>JACREE010000034.1 GCA_016218405.1 Gammaproteobacteria bacterium | reverse complement strand
TGAAATTGTTGGCTTGAAACCCACGATAGTGAGCACGGTCACAGGTGTAGAAATGTTCCGTAAGTTATTGGACGAAGGTCGAGCTGGTGACAACGTGGGTATCTTGTTAAGAGGGATTAAACGAGAAGACGTTGAGCGAGGCCAAGTATTGGCAGCGAAAGGTTCGATTACACCGCACACGCATTTTGAAGCGGAAGTGTACGTGTTGTCGAAAGAAGAAGGCGGTCGTCATACCCCGTTTTTTAATGGCTATCGTCCCCAGTTTTATTTTAGAACGACAGACGTCACGGGTGAAGCTAATCTGCCTGAAGGGGTAGAAATGGTGATGCCAGGAGACAACATCAAGATGACGATTAAGTTGATATCGCCCATCGCGATGGAAGAAGGCTTACGTTTCGCTATTCGCGAAGGTGGCCGTACTGTCGGTGCAGGTGTGGTGACGAAGGTCATTGAGTAAAATGAGAGTATAAGCGGTTTGCCCCTCATCCCTCTGGGTCGTCATTGCGAGTTTCGCTAAGCAATCCACGCTGATTGTGGACGGCCTAGAGCCAGGGGTTATGCTTAACCTCACGTGCAGTACGATGTTTTTTTTGTGGGTAAGTTTGTTAAATAATATTAGGCCAGTGGCTCAATTGGTAGAGTAGCGGTCTCCAAAACCGCGGGTTGGGGGTTCGAGACCCTCCTGGCCTGCCAAACCGGTAGGGAAATTCATGGCTGAAGTGGTGGTTCGCTCCAAAAAAGAGACGTTAAAGTGGTCTTTTATCGTCCTTGTTTTGTTGAGTGGTGTGGTATTAAATGTGGTTTTTGCTAAAATTTCCGTCATCATTCGTTTGGTGGCCTGGATTTTTTTGGCTATTTTTGCCGTTTTTTTGGCCTATCATACACAAAAGGGGAAGGAAGCCTGGGGTTTCATGCAGGCGGCCCAGGTTGAACTTCGGAAGGTAGTTTGGCCTACCCGACGAGAAACCTTACAAACCACTTTGGTCGTGGTGGTGATGGTAATTATTATGTCTATGCTTTTATGGGGCATAGATAGTGTGTTATTATGGGCGGTTAGTCTGCTGACAGGTCGGAAGGGGTAGTGAATAATGGTCGATAATGCTAAGCAGATGCCAGAACAGCAGGGTAATCAAGCTGGTGTAAGTGCATCCCGTGAGGTAAAGCGTTGGTATGTTGTGCATGCTTATTCAGGTTTTGAGAATTTTGTTGCGCGTGCATTGAGAGAACGCATCGCTTTGGTCGGGTTAGGTGAAAAATTTGGTGACATCCTCGTTCCCACGGAAGAAGTGGTTGAAATGCGAGGTGGGCAAAAGCGCAAAAGTGACAGAAAATTTTTTCCTGGTTACGTACTAGTAAAAATGGAAATGGATGATGCCACTTGGCATCTCGTCAGAAAGACACCCAAAGTACTTGGTTTTATTGGGGGTACCAGCGATCATCCTGCATCTATCACGGATAAAGAAGCCGATGCCATTTTGCAACGTGTACAAGAAGGTATTGATAAACCAAGACCTAAAGTTTTGTTTGAGCCAGGTGAAGTGGTACGTGTGACAGAAGGTCCTTTTACTGACTTCAATGGTGTAGTAGAAGAAGTGAATTACGAAAAAAATCGTTTGCGCGTGGCCGTGTTGATTTTCGGTCGTTCTACGCCAGTAGAGCTCGAATTCAGCCAAGTGACAAAAGCGTAGCAAATAAAGCAAGGTGCCCTGAAGGAAAGCAATTTTTCTTGAGGGCGTTGTTTCATTGGGGAGCCGTTTGTAAACGGCGTCACGACCCACAGGAGGTTATATGGCAGCACCCAAATCTAAACCAGCAGCAGGATCAGCAGGTAAACCTGCGGGTGGTAAACGCATCCAAGGTTTAATCAAATTACAAGTAAAAGCAGGTGAGGCAAATCCAAGCCCTCCTGTGGGCCCTGCATTAGGTCAGCATGGTGTCAACATCATGGAATTCTGTAAAGCTTTTAATGAACGAACTAAAACACTTGAAAAAGGCTTGCCCATTCCTGTCATCATCACTGTTTTTTCGGATAGAAGTTTTACGTTTATTACCAAGACGCCCCCTGCTTCTGTTCTTTTACTGAAGTTGGTGGGAGGCAAAGGTAGCAGCACACCTCACACAGTAAAAGTAGGAAAAGTCACGCGTGCACAAGTAGAAGAAATTGCAAAACTGAAAATGCCTGATTTAACAGCAGCTGATTTAGATGCGGCCGTTCGTACGATTGCGGGCAGTGCGCGTAGTGCAGGTATTGACGTGGAGGGTTTATAAAATGGCAAAGCAATCAAAAAGAATGCAAGCAGCAGCGCAAAAAATTGATAGAACGAAAACATACGATATTTCTAACGCGCTTGAAATCATTAAAGATGCTTCAAAAGTAAAGTTTGTTGAAAGTGTCGATGTGGCAGTGGTGTTAGGTGTGGATACACGTAAATCTGATCAAAGCGTGCGTGGTGCAACGGTGTTGCCTCATGGAACAGGTAAAACAGCACGTGTCGCCGTTTTCGCTCAAGGTCCTAACGCAGAAGCCGCAAAAGCAGCGGGTGCGGATAAAGTGGGTTTTGAAGATCTGGCTGAAGAAATTAAAGCAGGCAAAATGGATTATGATGTCATTATCGCAAGTCCAGATGCCATGCGTATTGTGGGTCAATTAGGACAAGTATTGGGTCCTAAAGGGTTGATGCCTAATCCTAAAGTGGGCACGGTGACACCTGATGTAGCAACGGCTGTGAAAAATGCGAAGGGCGGCCAAGTCCGTTTTCGCGCAGATAAAAATGGTATTGTGCATTGTGTCATTGGAAAAATTAATTTTGATGCGAATCAATTACGTGAAAACTTGATGGTGTTGCTTGCAGAAATCAAGAAATTGAAACCTGCTACAGCAAAAGGTGTTTATCTTAAAAAAATATCAATCTCGAGCACGATGGGACCTGGGTTAGTCGTTGATTTAACAACGGTAGCCGCATAACAAATTCACGGTAGCAGCCCATCTTGTTTAGATGGGCTCTTCCGTCGAAGACCGCAGGTGCGCATGATGCTTAAAAGTAAAGGAAATGGAAAACCTTCTCTACCTGCGCAGACGGTGACCCTGATTCAGATTATTTCTGGAGATGGCCACCACAGTAAACATTAAGAAAAAGCTAGGATATCTTTTTCTTATCATTTACGGAGTAAATAAAGTGGCACTTAACCTTGAGAGAAAGAAAGCAATTGTTGCTGAAGTTGCTGAAATCGCTTCAAGTGCCTTATCAGCAGTCGCTGCGGAGTATCGTGGACTTACCGTCACTCAAATGACCCAACTGCGTTCAGAAGCACGTAGTAAGGGCATTTATTTGAAAGTCATTCGCAATACTTTGGCAAGACGTGCAGTGGATGGAACTTCCTTTGCGTGCATGAAAGACGTATTGAAAGGGCCTCTTGTGATCGCATTTTCCCGAACTGATCCGGGTGCGGCTGCGCGTTTGGTACGTGAATTTTCGAAGCAAAATGAAGCCTTGGTTGTCAAAGCATTATCAGTGAGTGGGCAACTGCTTGCAGCAAATGATTTGGACAAGTTGGCTAATTTGCCTACCCGAGAAGAAGCGTTGGCTATGTTGTTGGGCGTAATGAAAGCGCCGATCGAGAAATTTGTACGTACCCTGGCCGAACCTCATGCGAAGTTCGTTCGTACGGTGGCGGCTATTCGCGATCAAAAAGAAGCTTTAGCTTAATCACATTTATATTTTAGGAGTTTTTTATGGCTGTTTCTATTTCTAAAGAAGATATCTTACAAGCAATTTCTGACATGAGCGTTATGGATATCGTTGAACTTATCAAATCGATGGAAGATAAGTTTGGTGTTTCTGCTGCAGCACCTGTTGCTATTGCAGCCGCAGCTCCCGCAGCCGCCAATGCGCCTGTTGAAGAAAAAACGGAATTTAATGTTGTGATGACAAACTTTGGTGCAAACAAAGTGAATGTTATTAAAGCCGTTCGTTCTATCACGGGTCTGGGCTTGAAAGAAGCGAAAGACATGGTAGAAGCGGTGCCTGCTGTTGTAAAAGAAGGTGCTTCTAAAGCAGATGCTGACAAGTTCAAGAAAGAACTTGAAGAAGCAGGTGCAACGGTTGAAATCAAGTAAGGTTTTAGCGAAAGGACAGGTGAGGGGGGAGTTAAATCAATAATAAAAAGCAGCATTGTTTTTTTTGTTGGTTTAAGACATCCTCACCCGGCCCTTCGGGCCACCTTAAAATCTAATCCTAGGTGATTCGTGCTTCGGCGCGAATTACTTTTCCTAATTTAAGAGGAAACAACTTAATGGCTTCTTACACTGCGAAAAAGCGCATTCGTAATAGTTTTGGCAAACAATCCACACAAGTCAAGCATACTGGCTTACTAGCCATCCAGTTAAACTCATACGAAAGTTTCTTACAGGCTGACGCTGCGCCAGAAAAACGATTAGACCAAGGGCTGCACGCTGCTTTTCAATCTGTTTTCCCTATTAGTAGTTTTTCGGGAAACGCTGTGTTGGAGTACGGCGGTTACAAATTAAGTGAACCTATTTTTGATGTAAAAGAGTGTCAGATGCGTAGTTTGACCTACGCTGCGCCTTTGCGTGTAAAAGTGCGCCTTATTATTTATGATAAGGAAGCGCCTTCCGATAGCAAGACAGTAAAAGACATAAAAGAACAAGAAGTCTATATGGGTGAATTACCCCTAATGACGGAGACGGGTACGTTCGTGATCAACGGTACAGAGCGTGTGGTTGTATCGCAATTGCATCGTTCGCCAGGCGTTTTCTTCGAGCATGATCGTGGAAAAACACATTCCTCCGGGAAATTATTATATTCTGCCCGCATTATTCCTTACCGCGGTTCATGGCTTGATTTTGAATTTGATCCCAAAGATTGCATTTTCGTGCGTATCGATCGTCGTCGTAAATTACCTGCGACAATTATTTTGCGCGCATTAGGGTTGTCAACAGAAGAAATTTTAGGCTTATTTTTCGAATTCAATACCTTCCATTTGCGCGATGGAAAACTGACGTTAGATTTAGTGCCTGAACGTTTGCGAGGTGAAATTGCTACTTTTGATATTAAAGACAAAGCGGGCAATGTCGTGGTTGAACAAGGTCGACGTATCTCCATGCGCTATGTGCGTCTTGTTGAAAAAGCGGGCATCAATAAATTAGAAGTGCCTGCAGATTATGTGCTCAGTAAAGTGTTAGCAAAACCAGTGGTAGACACAGAAACAGGTGAAGTCATTGCAGAAGCAAATGCAGAAATGACGACGGATTTGTTGGAAAAAATGGAAAAAGCGGGTGTGAAGTCCTTTCAAGTTATTTATACCAATGATTTGGATTGTGGCGCCTACGTGTCTGATACCTTGCGTATTGATCCCTCCCGTAATGATTTAGAAGCCTTGGTGGAAATTTATCGTGTGATGAGACCGGGTGAACCGCCCACACGTGATGCAGCTGAATTGTTGTTCAAAAATCTCTTTTTCTCCTTCGATCGTTATGATCTCTCTGCCGTGGGCAGAATGAAATTCAATCGCCGAGTAGGTCGAAAAGAAATTGTAGGATCACCTGTTTTAACCAAAGAAGACATCATCGACGTAGTGCGTACCTTGGTCAGTATACGTGATGGAAAAGGGGTGGTGGATGATATCGATCACTTAGGTAATCGTCGTGTACGAAGTGTTGGTGAAATGACTGAAAACCAATTCCGAGCAGGTTTGGTGCGTGTTGAACGTGCGGTGAAAGAAAGATTGAGTGTGTCCGAAGTTGAAACCTTGATGCCTCAAGATTTAATGAATGCGAAACCTGTGATGGCGGCGATCAAAGAATTTTTTGGTTCAAGTCAATTGTCTCAGTTTATGGATCAAAATAATCCTCTGTCTGAAATCACACACAAACGTCGTGTGTCTGCGTTAGGGCCAGGTGGCTTAACTAGAGAGCGTGCAAGCT
>JACREE010000033.1 GCA_016218405.1 Gammaproteobacteria bacterium | reverse complement strand
TCATGGAAAGATAGAAGGCATTGACGACCTTGTAACCTTTGAAGGCAACACCGCAGATGGGCTTGTAAAAGCATTTCATGAGGAAGTAGACGACTATGTTGAGCTATGCAAGGCGCAAAACAAGGAACCCTTAAGGTCATACAAGGGTAGTTTTAACGTCCGCGTATCCCCGGAGCTTCATAGAAAGGCCGTAGTGACGGCCAAAACAATGGGGATTACCCTGAATAGGTTTGTGCAGACGGTGATTGAAAAGGAACTGGCGCACAAAGGATAATCAAGGGTTTTCATTGTGCAATGGGCAAGCAGGATTCTGTATGCCGGTAAAAAGCCTTGTCAAGCGCAATAGGAAGCCGTTGGGCGCGTCCGGACAAGCATTGACGTGGTCAAAGGAGGGCGCTTTCAGGAAAACCAGCGTATGCCTGGCGCGTCAATTCAGAATTAAAATTAAGGGATAGCCTGATCAGCGACAAGGCCGTTTTCCTGAACGGCCTTCCCTTAATTTTCTTCCATCAGGAGTCATTACAGGAGATGACAAAATAGCGGAAATACGCGGATATAATAGATTTCAAGCATTATTACGAACACAGCAATTTTGTAATGATATATTAGCGATTAGAAAAAAGCGTCCTTGGATTCGAACGCAAAACCTAAAAGAAAAATTTTTCGAAAAATACGACATCCATTACCAAGATGTAGAATTCCTCTTAAACCACTTCACATTTCTTCAAAAGATTAAGGGACTTTGTGCCTTAAAAGATGAACTTTCCGAGCATGACATGAAAAAACTATGTGACGATGTCCTTGTAACTCCTGCAGTACATACACTCCAAAAAACAACGGCAGATTACCATTTCGAGATCGCTCGTAACGATCTCAGTTACGGAAAATACGTTGCTGTCTTAGTAGATTTATCTCGAAAGAAACGCAAGATAGTATCGGATTTCAAAGATTATTTAGAGGGAATGGTACGAACTTGTACTACAGATGCCAACTACTGGGAAGAAACACGTGGAAAGGAAAAAGACTTCCAATACTCAATATGGACTGTATATGATTTATGCTCACAAAAAAGAAAGCCTAATTTTACAGAAGTTGCTAGAATATTATCTGGAAAATCAGGGCAGGCGCGTGACAGCGCACAATTAAGGGCAAGTTTAAAAGCCGTGAAAAGGGCGTATAAAAATGCATGTGAAATCATGAAAAAGGTGGTGGACGTGTAAAAAATATTTATAACGGGTATCTTAAAATAAATTTCAAAAATATACAATAACCCTCAGAACCAGCGAAAACCGGTTTTGGGGGTTTTTTAGTTTAATGCGGTTACACAGCAGCCAGAATTTCATATTAGGAGGATAAATTATGAGTGAACCGTGCAAAATGTTTAGTGTTGTGATGCCCTATCGTATTTTCGAACAATTGAGAGATGTTGCACAGCAGCGAGAACTATCTGTAGGCAGGGTAATACGGTTGGCAGTTGAGATATTTTTAAAATCTGCGGCCAATCAGGAATCCTTGAAAACAGGGGAATAGCGATGGTAACACCACAATGTGAAGACGGTTATACAAAAATTGCCAACGAGTTGTTGGAGGCACTGGCGCGAATTCGTATACCAGGCGAGACGCATCAGGTCTTGGATACTGTTTTACGCAAAACTTATGGCTACGGCAAAAAAGAAGATGCGATATCGTTGAGTCAGTTTGTCTTGGCTACAGGCCTTTCAAAATCCCACAGCTGACCCGCCTTATTGTGGCAGTGAGCATTATTACGAGCGGGGAAATTTTACCCACGAAGCCCACCACGCCCTTGCAAAGCTACTGCATGACGCAAAGGGCAAGGTGATGGTTTCCCACTATGCCAATGGGCTATACGATGGACTTTATCAGGACTGGCATCGGTATGAGTCTTCCAGCTTCAAGGGGTCGCATAACTCGGAAGGTGAATCAAAGCCGAAAACCGTCGAATGCCTTTGGACAAATTTTGAAGCAAGAAAAATACAGAAGGCTTTATTTCAGGGGGTGAACCAATGAGATTCTATCCGTTCCAGGTGGATGATTTCCTTGCCTGGGTGCTGGTGTTCGAGGGCGTCCGGGCGGTGTGCTGGGTGATGTGGACGGGATTTTAATGAGAATGCTTCGAGTGCTTTTGTGTATATTTCATCCAAGCAAGAAAAGCTAAGCAGCCTACAATTACTACGGCGTAAATAATTCCAAGTCCTGTCATTTTTCTGTCTCCTGTTTATCAAGGGCGAGGCC
>JACREE010000032.1 GCA_016218405.1 Gammaproteobacteria bacterium | reverse complement strand
TGCACCCGTAATTAAAACGCTCGTCATATTCTTCCTTGTTTATTTTTAATTTAAACGCTTAAAGCCTTCATGACAGACAGGTCCTTCCAGAAGGTTATCAATCAATAAATCACCCGTTTCACATGCTTTTATTAAACTAAAAATGGGTTCGAGTTCCGCGAAATATTGTTCCACAATCGAAGGAGCATGATCAATACAAACATAAACAGAGTTAGTCGCCAGTATTCCTTTTTTCATCATCTCTTGGGTGATCAGTGTTTTATATTTTAATTTGTTTGCTACAGGAATTTGAAACCCTATCATTGCTGCAAGCCCGCTGATTTCAAGAGGAAGTCCATATTTATTGGCTAACTTCAACCAACCTTGTCCAATTGTCTGCCCAGTGTTTGTTATTTTTTCCCATGATCGTTCACGCTCCATCACCTCTAAAGTTTTTAATGCTGCCGACGGACCTATCCGCTCCGTCCAAAAAGTGCTGCTGATGAATGTATTTTGCGCCGCTTCCATTATGTCTTTTCGACCAATCACGGCGCTTATTGCGTAACCATTACCTAGGGTTTTGCTAAAAATAGCCATATCGGGATTTACACCATAATGTTTGTGTAACCCACCAAAGGTTTGTCGAAAACCCGATGTACATTCATCAAAAATTAGAATGATATCTTTTTCTGTTGCAAGCTTGCGTATTTTTTGCAAAAAATCATCTTTGGGTTCGCTATTTCGCGATACTTCCATTTTAATCACACCTACATCATGTTGTTTAATCAGTCTCTCTAATGCCACATAATCATTATATTGAAAGGGTAACACGCTGCCTGATAAGTTTTTTGGTACGCCGTTAGGTTCTAATCCAGGTAACAAATGAGTATTTAAATTTTCTTCATCACCTAAATTAGCGGCCAAGTACCAATCGTGCCAACCGTGATAACCACAGATAGCCACTTTATCGCGCCTTGATGCACAGCGAGCGATACGAATCGCTATGGCATTTGCTTCACCACCCGTTCTAGCCAAACGTACCATGCTTGACCACGGATGTAGTTTGATCAATCTTTCTGCTAAATATACTTCTTCTGGACAATTAAATGTCGACATATTACCTAAGTTGACGACTTCCCTAACGGCAGCATCAACCTCAGGATGACCATAACCCAAAACGTTAGTACCAATACCCATAATCGACATATCAATGTATTCATTATCATCCAAGTCCCAAACGCGGCAACCTTTTGCCCGACTAAAATAAGCCGGCCACTTCTCAGGTAAAAACATCTCAGCCCGTTTGGAAAGCAACATATTACCACCTGGAATGATTTTTTTAGCTCGCCGCCATAATTTTTGTCCCTTACCTAATGAGGCACCCTCATCACGAATTAAATGTTTGTTGAGATTAAACCAGTTAGGATGTGTATCGCGCAGTTTTAATATAGTATCCCAGCCAAACTCCAAATTCGGGTAAAAACACTCAAAAATATGATTGATGAGTGCAAAATCTTCTGCTTCATCCACCGTCCAGCGTTCATTAGAACAATCAATGTCATTAGCATAATTTAAACGTGTAAATTGACTGTTATTTTTAATATAAGGTGTAACATGCTCACGCTGAGCGGGTTCTTTCGCATTTTTCCAGGCTGTTTCTAATGCTTTAAATGTAAAAACCTCCGTATCCAATCCATCGGGATAAGTGGGAGGTATTGTATTGGCAGCATAATCCACGCCACACTGATGAAAATGCTCAATGATTTGATCAACCAAGTTGAAATCAATTAATGGACAATCTCCTGTAATGCGCACGACAGTTGTCGCGCTGGCTTGCTTTGCTGCTTGATAATAACGATCAAGCACATCTTCTTCATTACCTCGATAAAGAGTAAAACCAAGATTTTCAACGAGCGCCGCCAAGGGATCATCGCGCTTATTTTTGGGTATGGCAACGATAATTTTGTCAACTTTACGAGCTTTAGAAAGTCTGGCTAACAACAACGCTATCATGGGTTTGCCACAAATAAGTCGCATGACTTTATCAGGAAACCTGAGCGAACCTAATCGTGCCTGTACAATTGCTACAGTCGTCATACTAAACTCCAATTAGAAGGATTGATGAGGTCTGTATCGTTGCTCATCAATGTATCGGGTGGTATAGCAGCACATTTGCCAACATTATCCAGAATTTGCTGTAGTTGATACAAGCTATCAACGCCTATTAAAAGTCGGTCAATGTGAGGTTGTGATATTGCCATGTTTAAGCAAGCCTGCAGGGGCGATATGTTTTGTTCTTGTAGCCAAGTATTCCACCTGTTCCATAATTGATCCCAACGATTGAAAAATTTAGGCCTGCTATTAATGGGCATTAGCAATAAACCTTGTAAAAACATTGAACGAGTGTGTACTTCAATATTGGATTCTTTTAACCGATTAAGCCATCCCGAAGTGACAATGCGCTGATCAATTACATTGTAGGGAGCTTGAATAATGTCAAAATTATATAATGCACACACTTTATCTAATTCATCAGGGCTGTAAATGGAAATTCCGATTTTATTCACCCATTTTTCAGTTTTTAAATTAACTAATGTCTCGTAAAGTAAATCACCTTTTTTTTCTAATAATTGTTTAGGGCAATGAAGCAACAATCCGTAGATAGAACTGATTCTGAGCCGATTGAGTGAGTTTGTTACCTCGTTTTTTATGAATCCAACTAAATCTCGACAGTTCTCAGGCATAGCAGGCAGTTTAGTAATAACTTTCCATGCTGACACTCCAGCTTCACCTAACCTTTTTTCGCTGTCACCATAGGCAATGGCGGTATCTAATGTATCAATCCCTTTTAATAAGGCAAAATCCAAGGTTGCCGCTATTTCTTCTAAACTCAATTGTCCCGAGTGATTTGCTACACCATAGGCTTGTCCAAATTGGGCTGTTCCAAGTGCAATTCTATTTATTGGCGTCATTTATTTGTTCTGCTATATCTTTTATTCATGCAAAAGCATTGCTTGTAACCTGTTTGATACCCACCAATGCATTCATTTCTATTATTTCATTTCTATCTAAAAAATGAGTATTAGTGCCAGAACTGTATTCAAATCCTTGCTGAACTAAACTACCCAATTCACCCAGTTGGTTAATAGAAAATTCATTAGTTTGTTCAGAAAAAGAGATACTGGGCTGAATCACATAATGATTGTTAAATTCTAACGTTAAATGTGAATCATCTGCTGGACACATGATCTCATGTATTTTTTCACCCGGTCGTATGCCCACAATTTTTTGTTGTATGTGAGGCGCCATGGCCTTAGCCAAATCAACAATACGAACAGAAGGTAATTTGGGTACAAAAATTTCCCCGCCTCTCATGCGATCAAAGTTTTTGATCACAAAGTCAACACCTTCTTGTAAATTAATCCAAAAACGAGTCATCTTCTCGTGAGTGATGGGGAGAAATTCAGTGTTTTGTTCAATGAGTTTTTTAAAATAGGGAACAACAGAACCTCTTGACCCTACGACATTACCATATCGCACGACAGAAAATTGTGTGCCACTCTCCCCGGAAATATTATTAGCAGCAACAAATAATTTATCTGCAGCTAATTTACTTGCGCCATATAGATTGATAGGGCTCGCGGCTTTATCTGTGGAAAGCGCAATAACTTTCTTAACTCCAGCAAAAATGCTGGCCTCTATTACATTTTGGGCGCCAAAAATGTTTGTTTTGATACACTCCATCGGATTATATTCGGCTGCAGGCACTTGTTTAAGTGCGGCAGCATGAATAACGTAATCTGTGTCTCGCATTGCCATAATTAAACGTTCTTTATCCCTGACGTCACCTATAAAATAACGCATAAATTTATAGGTGGTCTCTGAAAACAGTTGAGACATCTCATGTTGTTTAAGTTCATCCCTGGAGTAGATGATCAGTTTCTTAGGTTCATAATTTCTCACGATGGTCTGTACAAATTTATGGCCAAATGAACCTGTCCCACCCGTAATTAAAACCACCTTGTCATTAAACATATCGATTTCTCTTTCGTTTATTTAAATTACATGTTGTGTGTTTATCTTTATTAAATAACAGAGCATGGCTCGCCTTGAGATTCTTCATTAATTGGGTTGATAGGCATAGTAAGAATAATATTTTTGATAATAGGAGTTCGTATTGCTCGATGCATTATGGAAGTTAAATATTGATCCAATTACCGTCACACCCGCTCCACCGAGTCGTTTCATGGCTATTTCAATATCAGTAGGTTGATGCGCGCCGGAGCCTAATACGAGATAGTTAACCGAAGAAATAGCGCTAATTAATGCTGCGTCTGTCACAAATAAGAGAGGTGCAGTATCAAGCAAAACAATATCAAACTGTTGAGATAAAGTTTCAATTATTTCTTTAAAACGTCCGCCCGATAGTAATTCGGCAGGATCATCTGGATGATGACCGCATGGCAAAATGCTCAAGTTTGTGTGACTGGTTTCTTTGATGACATCAGATAAAATGGCGGTGTTTTGGATTGCTTCAGCAAGGCCAGGGGTGGAGGGTATATTAAAATAGCGGTGAAGGGTGCCACGACGTAAATCTGCATCAATCAAAAGAACACGCTTTCCGGCGGTAGCAAGTAAATAAGCCAAGTTGGAGGAAACAAATGTTTTACCTACGCCGGGCGAGAGACCTAAAATAGAGATGATGTTATTTCTGGAACAACTAAGATGTACTTGTAAGCTAGTACGTAAACTTCTTAAAGATTCTATCGATAAATTGCGTGGATTGGTTTGGGCAAGGAGTGCAAGGTGTTTTGTTTTTGAACTTCCTGTGAGGGAATGTGAGTTTTGATATTGCTCCTGTGAGTAAGGGATAATTGCCAGATTGGCGATATTGAATTGTTTTTCGATCCAGAGGGGATCTTGAATGCGAGGAAAGAGTAATTTTCGCCCGAAGATGAGAGCGCCGCTTATCATCAAACCGAGTATCAGGCTAACCAAATAAATTATATTATTTTGGCCAGAGAGCGGCGCGTCAGGCGTGGTTGCAGGGGAGAGAATATTTACGTCACTGATCATACCCGCTTTTATCACTTGCAACCGTTGGATTTCGTTTAATAATTGGGTGTACAAAGAATTTTTTACTTCGACATCGCGCATTAAGTTGACAGCAATCTGATCTGAGAGTGGGAGCGTCTTGAGTGTTTTTTCCAGCTCATCCCTGTCTTGTTTGATTGCCTTGATTTGATTTTTTAATGCTTGGAATGCTGGATGGGCGGGTGTATAGCGTTGTGATATATCAATTTCCTCAATACGTAAAGTAGATAATTGCTTGTCAAGATCTTCGAGGCGGCCTAAGAGTGCTGTTGCTTGGGTTTTTATGTCAATTTTTCCGCTTTTTGCGCGATATTCATTGAGAGCCAGCTCTGCTTTTTCTAGAGAATCTTTAACAATAGGAAGTTCGTGATCTAAAAACTCTAAGGTTTTCGATGCCTCAAGAGATTTTTTTTCCGCATCTTTTGTTTTTGTTTCCAGTGCAATGGCATTGAGTATACGTATGGCACGATTGGGGTCAGTATCAGTGAGAGAAATGGATAGTATGCCTGTATTACCCAGTTTTTTACCTAAATCTTCTATTTTTAATCGGCTTGCAATAGCATTAGCAATTTGGAGGGAGGAAGAAGATTTGGTAAGTTGAAATTCTGTGCCGATAGGCGCATCGATGTTATCAATTTTAAGTTTTATCAAACCTGCTTTATCGCTGAGTGGTTTACCAATTTCGCCTTCTAAACAAATTTTATTTTGTGTGTCATAAAGGCGAATATGATTTTTTCTGTCATAGTTTAGTTTGAAAGGCTGGTCGAATTTATTTTGTGGAATGACGAAATTGCCAACTTGAGCACTTCCCTTTATGGGAGAAAATAATCGTTTAAACAAACTTTGCTTCGGTTGTATAGAAAGGTCTAATCCGAGCTTACGACTGACGGGTTCCAATATAAAGCGAGATTGAATTAAAGCGATTTCAATAAATGTTGAGTTGTTGTGTGAAGTGCCAATATTAAGTTGTGTTTGGATGCCGCCCAGGAAGCTCCCTGCGCCATTGTGGCTATCTTCAATTTGCACTAATACATCAGATTTATACAAAGGCACTTGTCGAGAAGCATGGAAAATACCCATGGCCAAGCAAATAGAGGTTGTGATGAAAATAAGTTTTTTATGATCTAAGAATTGATGTAATAAGCTAGAAAAATCAATTTCATCTTCATTGGCATTGTTTCTAGCCCTATTGATTGTTGTATTCATAACATCCCTTAACTATTGTTAACGATAGCTTGTGTATACCAGATGGTTTGTATGGTCGGTACTAATTGATTTAGTACTCTGTTCCAACGAGTAGCAGGGGCAGAAGACACAAATAAAATGTCTTTGGGCTGCAGACTAAATTGTTCTGCCAGGAGCATTCTGTCGGGTGTTTTAGCGTCAAGCCAGAAAATTTTTGGTTCAGTGAAATTGCCGCGGATAACGTAGATGTATTTTGGATTTGCAGAGTCAGGGTTTATTCCCCCGGCGAGTGCCAGCGCATCAGCAATGCTCAAGAGTTGATCATTAATGGGTAGAATACCAGGATTTTTTATTTCGCCGAGAGTGTAGACTTTTTGTCCGCGATAATCAGCTATTCGAACATTTACTTGTGGGTTGGGGATGTATTTCTTCAGGCGTTCCGTGATTTCAGTGCGCGTCGCTTCAATGGTATTGCCTGCAACATGAATATAGCCAATTAAAGGAAAATAAATGTTACCGTCAGTGTTGACTAAATAGCCTGGTTGTCCCGCGGCACCTTGTATGCCTGCGGACAGAGCCATACTGGCAGTGGGTGCATTAAGAAAATCAAATTCAGGATGTTGCCATACGAGTATGTTCAACACATCTGCAGGCGCAATCCGGTAATGGTAAGTGCAGACATGTTGATCTGCGATTAATGTAGAAGTAATTGGGATCAGAGTCGGATGCATTTCAACTCTTTGACAAGAGGGCTCTCTATGCATGCCTGAGGTATCCAGGTTTTTCATGCCGGGCATGATATTGCAACCGCATAGCAAGGTTGAAAGGCCAATCAAGCCCATTTTTTTTAACATATGTACTCCATTACATTTTATTATCATTGCTTAAGGAATAAAAAAAATGACAGTCTATTGTCATTAATTTACGAATTCCGTAGCATTTCAAACCAATCGTCAATGCCTTGCTCGATGAGAGCCAAAGAATGCTCGAAAATCGAGCGGGGTCTTTGGTAGGGATCAATTACATCATATTCCCCCCACTTTCCCAAACGATGAATTTTCCCACGCGCATTTGGAAATAGTTTTTCCATTTCTCTTTGTTGTTCGGTAGACATAGTGAGAATTAAATCAGCAGTTGAAATTAATTCGTTAGATATTTGTCGTGCATGATGCGTTGATATATCCAAATTTTTAAGTTCCATCAATTCTTGTGCGATTGGATCAGCCGGATAATCGATCAGGGCGTTTAAACCTGCCGAGCTAATTGAAACAGGAGGAATTTTATCTGCGAAACGAGCCTTCATGAGTGCTTCTCCCATAGGGCTTCGGCAGATGTTTCCAACACAGACAATGAGAATGTTTTCTATCATATAAGTTATTTCGTAAAATGCCATATAAAATTTTTTCACGGACTATATTGCACGTTAAGAAGATGAATCACAAGACCTCAGTAGCAGCTTTACAGCTAAATGGAGAAGCGCTACACTCAAGCACAGCTAAATTGTGGCCGATAAAAATAAAAAATTGTTGCAAGCGGTTTGTGACAGTGGGTGTTAAACAAACAGGGATTGTTTATTGTATGTATTCTCAGGATAAATGTTGGTACTTAGTTCAGTGTAAACCGCGAGAGAGTTTTCGAGCTGAGCTTCATCTTAAAAATCAACATTATGAATGTTTTCATCCCACGTATTCTGTCAAACGTAAATTCAAAAGTAGTGTTCGTTCAGTCATCCAACCCTTGTTTCCCCATTATCTTTTTGTGCTGTTAAATCAACAGGATAATTGGTCTGCGATACGTTCTACGCGCGGAGTGAACTCTGTGGTGACATTCAATGGTATCCCCGCCAGTTTGGATCAAAAGGTGATAACCGCTTTAAAGTTCCGCTGCATGCAGATGCAGAGTATAGGTTCTGAACCTCTATTTAAGGCGGGAGATCGTGTGCTGATTACAGAAGGGTGTTTTCGTCAGATAGAAGCCATCGTCACAGCGGTTACAGGTGAAGAACGCGTTAGCTTATTGTTTAATTTATTTAATAGAGAGCAGCATGTTGAGCTGCCCGTCACTGTTTTAGATAAAGCTTCATGAATGTTAAAAGTTTCAACAAATTTTAGTGAAATTGAAATGACAGAAAAACACACTTTGGATTGTGAAAAAATGAATCCAAGGGCGGTAGCGTGGGATTTTTTATTCACAGGGATTTAAAGTGAAAAATATGCAATTTATAGACTTAAACACACCCTCTAAGCTTATTGAAGAACGAGTGATTGCGCGATTTAGAGCAATCATGGATCGCAGCGCCTACATCATGGGGGCTGAAGTAACTGAATTGGAGCAAGCACTCGCTACTTTTGTGGATGTTAATCATGCATTGGCCGTTTCAAGTGGGACAGATGCACTGCTCATCGCTTTAATGGCGTTGGGTGTGGGTGCGGGAGATGAGGTGCTGACTTCCCCGTTTAGTTTTTTTGCAACGGCGGAAACCATTTCTTTGCTAGGTGCAAAACCGGTATTCATTGATATTGATCCCAATACTTATAATATGAATGCCTTTCTTCTTGATGCTGCAATTACGCCCAAAACTAAAGCTATTATTCCAGTGAGTTTATACGGGCAGTGCGCTGATTTTGATGAGATCAATGCAATTGCTCACTCACACCGATTGCCTGTGATCGAAGATGGGGCCCAAAGTTTTGGTGCGATTTATAAGAATCGACGTTCTGGTGGATTAACGACTATTGGATGTACAAGTTTTTTCCCGTCGAAGCCCTTGGGGTGTTATGGTGATGGGGGTGCGTGTTTTACGAACGATGCTGAGTTAGCGATTCGAATGCAGGAAATTCGAACTCATGGGCAATCAAAGCGATATCATCATACTCGTTTGGGCATAAATGGACGTATGGACACCCTTCAAGCAGCGGTATTACTTGAAAAGTTAGTGCTTTTTGAGGATGAGCTTAACATGCGCTCGCGGGTTGCAGATCGTTATGCTCAACTGCTCCCGGATTATATCAAAAAACAAAAAATTCTTCCTTTTAACACCAGTGTATTCGCGCAATACACGATTGAAGTTAATGATCGTCATGTAGTCCAAGAAGAACTTAAAAAACAAGGTATTCCAACGGCAGTACATTATCCACTTGGTTTGCATGAACAACCCATTTTTAAGGCTTTATATGCTGATTCTATAAGCTATCCAAGATCAGAATATGCAGCGCGGCATGTGTTAAGCATCCCCATGCATCCTTATTTAACAGAGGCAGAGCAAATAAAAATTTCTGAAGTGTTGATGGGTGTAATAAGCCCAGAAAAGGCGGGTAGCTGAT
>JACREE010000031.1 GCA_016218405.1 Gammaproteobacteria bacterium | reverse complement strand
CCGATCATGGAGAAGCAGATGTTATCGCAACGTTATGGAAGCTAACTTCAGAAGAAGAACATGAGCGTCTGCTTGAACAAAGAAATTTCCGTGCTTGTACGGTATTTCTTTACGCTGCCGTTCGTGGAAAAGCAGATGTTATCGCAACGTTATGGGAGCTGACTTCAGATGAAGAACATCAGCGCCTGCTCGAACAAAAAGATGATGAGGGTAACACAGCGTTTACATTGGCTATTAGTAGCAAGCATGATGAGACCCTTGAAATGCTGAAGCAATTTAGATTACCTACCCAAGAAGAGCAAGTCGTGGGTTGCTTGTTAAAGTGGTTATCAGGTTATTCATTGGCAACACGCAAAGAACAATTCATTAATAATTTAAGAGAATTATTGTCTGCTGAAAATCCGCTTCAACTTAAACGTGCTGATATCTTAAATATTATATTTCCCCTACTCAAAGAAGGTTTAATTTCTAAAACAGGTCCCTTCGCGTTTATCAGCAAGGAGCAGGGGGCGAGTCGATGTTTTGGTTTGTTTAAGCGCGCGCTGAATGAAAATGAGAAGGGGAAATGGCATACTCGCACCTATTCTCTTGCCTTGGGTATGTTGAAAGATGCTTATGATGCGTTGGGAAACGGTGTACTTGATGATACAGAAGAAGAAAAAGCATTTCGCTCTTATGTGCGTGGCAACAATGTCTTCTCCCCGGGTCAACGTGTCACGCGGGGTGGAAAGCTGTAGGGTCTGTTTACAATTCTAACTATGCTGGTCATAAACCCTTGATTTACTGCGCTCCGCTACTCACATACCCACCCACGTATGCTCCGTTGCGGTGCTCGAAAATCAAAGGTTTATGTCTCAGCCTAGCGAATTGTAAGCAGACCCTCGTTGTTTAGGTGATTTTTAAGTAATCTCTAACGGTTGCTCAACGGTGTTGTATTTTAATTGCAGCTCACCTTCGTGAATGCTGACATACACCTGCCCTCCCTCGATTAAGCTGCCAAATAAGAGTTGTTCGGCAATGGGGCGTTTGAGTTTTTCTTGAATCAAGCGTGCCATGGGGCGAGCACCCATTTTGGCATCATACCCATGAACTGCAAGCCATTCGCGTGCTTGATTATCAATGAAGAGTTCAACGTGTTTACTGTCGAGTTGCTCCCTGAGTTGTACAATGAGTTTATCCACTACACGGGTAATCACATGAGGTTCAAGCGCGTTGAATTGGACAATGGCATCTAAGCGATTACGAAACTCAGGTGAAAAAATGCGTTTGATCGATTCCATCGCATCCGTCTTATGTTCTTGTTGTGTGAAGCCCAAGCTACTGCGTTGCAGTAACTCGGCACCCGCATTGGTTGTCATCACTAAAATAATGTGTCGGAAATCCGCTTTTCGACCATTATTGTCAGTGAGAGTACCGTGATCCATGACTTGCAGTAATAAATTAAAGACATCTGGATGTGCTTTTTCAATTTCATCTAAAAGCAGTACGGCGTGAGGTTGTTTTGCAACAGCTTCTGTGAGCAAACCTCCTTGATCAAAACCGACATAACCGGGGGGTGCACCAATGAGCCTGGAGACAGTGTGTCGTTCCATGTATTCAGACATGTCAAATCGAATTAACTCAATACCTAATACTTGAGCGAGTTGTCGTGTGACTTCTGTTTTACCCACGCCCGTGGGGCCTGCAAATAAAAATGAGCCGGCGGGACGATGGGGATCAGATAAGCCAGATCGCACGAGTTTAATAGCAGAGCAGAGTGTCGAGATAGCTTTGTCTTGGCCATAAATAAGTTCTGTTAAGTTGTGTTCGAGTTTTTGTAATCGTTCTTTATCTGAAAGTGAAATGCTCTTCGCAGGAATGCGAGCCATTTTTGCGATGATTTCTTCAATTTCATGCACGCGAACAACCTTTTTCCTTTTTTCTACCGTTTGTAAGCATTGAAATGCACCGGCTTCATCGATGACATCGATAGCTTTATCTGGCCAAAAACGATCAGGCAAATAACGCCCGGATAATTCAACTGCAGCACGTAAAGCGGAAGAAGAAAATTTAACACCATGATGGAGTTCTAAGCGTGAACGTAACCCTTTTAGAATGTGCAATGTTTCTTTCATGGAAGGCTCAGGCACATCAATTTTTTGAAAGCGACGAGCTAAGGCACGATCTTTTTCAAAAATATTACGAAATTCTGCGTAAGTAGTGGAACCCATGCAACGTAATTCACCCGTTGAGAGAATAGGTTTGATTAAGTTGGAGGCATCTAGTACACCACCTGAGGCTGCCCCTGCGCCGACTATCGTGTGAATTTCATCAATGAATAAAATAGCGCCGGGTTGTTGTTTTAGTTGTTGCAAAATAGCTTTGAAGCGTTTTTCAAAATCCCCTCGGTATTTTGTGCCGGCAAGTACATTACCCAAGTCCAAGGAATAAACAGTGCAATGCGCTAATTTGCTGGGCACCTTTCCTTCAGAAATGAGTTTTGCGATGCCTTCGGCTAATGCGGTTTTCCCCACACCCGCTTCGCCCACAAAAAGAGGATTATTTTTGCGACGACGACATAAAATTTGAATAGCGCGTGCTAACTCATCTTCGCGACCTACGATGGGATCCAATGCGCCGATTTTAGCTTTAGCGTTAAGATTGGCTGCGTAGTGTTCAAGAGGTAAATTTAAACCCCCGTCGGGTGAATTTTCTTCTTCCATGCCGTTGCGTGCTGAAAAACCATTTGGATCAGCACCGTAGAGTCGAGTGATGCCTTGTGCCATGCAATTAATGACATCGAGTCGTGTAATATTCTCTTGTCGTAAAAAATAAACAGCTTGGCTTTCTTCCTCGCTAAAAATAGCCACCAATACATTGGCGCCATTCACTTCATTTTTACCAGACGATTGGGCGTGAAAAATAGCACGTTGTAAAACTCGCTCAAAACCAAGCGTGGGTTGAATGTCTGATTGATTTTTGCCTTCTGCTAAGAGGGGCGTGGTTTCTGTGATAAAAGTGGTCAATTGTTTACGGAGTCGTTCAATATTGACACCGCAACCTCGCAAAATGGACGCCGCAGAAGGATTATCCATGAGGGAGAGTAATAAATGCTCAATTGTGATGTATTCATGACGTTTATTGCGGGCTTCATTAAACGCCATGTTCAATGTGTATTCAAGTTCACGATTTAGCATAAATCCTCCATTATCCTGGGGGTTTTCAAATTAAGCTCTTAATTTAAGGCTAGTCTAAATGCGGGATTTTTGCTGGATAAAAAATTAGGCCACTTTCGAGACACGTTTGTTTCGAAAGCAGTTTGATACTCAACACTCAGGTAAATTTGCAGCCAGACCACCCAGAGAGGTTTCCTTGTAAATTGTCATCATGTCTTTGCCGGTTTGCTTCATGGTAGCGATGGCTTTATCAAGTGAAATTTGATGTTCGCCATCACCCAGCAAAGCAATTTTAGCGGCATTCACCGATTTCACTGCGCCCATCGCATTACGTTCGATACAAGGGATTTGTACCAAGCCTGCAACGGGATCACAAGTCATTCCTAAATGATGTTCCAAGGCAATTTCAGCTGCATTTTCGATTTGTTCGGGTGTTCCACCTAACACAGCAGCCAGCCCTGCGGCTGCCATGCTTGAAGCAGAGCCCACTTCACCTTGGCAACCGACTTCTGCGCCTGAGATAGAGGCGTTTTTTTTGCAGAGTGTAGCGATGGCGCCTGCTGTGAGCATGAATTCAATGATGCCTTGTTCTGTTGCTTGAGGTATGAAGGTGAGGTAGTACTTCAATACAGCAGGAATTACACCCGCGGCGCCATTGGTGGGAGCCGTGACAATGCGACCGCCTGCTGCATTTTCTTCATTGACCGCCATGGCATACACATCCAACCACATCATGGGATCATGTTCTTTTTTCGCGAGGAGTTTGTCGTGCAAGTCAGAGGCGCGACGAGGCACCTTCAATCCACCCGGTAGAATACCTTTTGTCTGACAACCTTTGTCTATGCATGCCAACATGATACGCGCTATTTCTAGTAATTTTTCTTCAATTTGCCACTCTGGGTATAAGGCTTTTTCATTGACAAGCATGATATCTGCAATACGCAGTTGAGAAGCACGACAGAGTGCGAGTAACTGTTGTCCTGAGTTAAAGGAATAAGGCAAACGAATGTCATCGTTCTGTATGTGATACGTGTGGGGTGTCACAATGAATCCACCCCCGATGGAGTAATACACTTCCTCGAGGAGTAAACGCCCATCCTGTGTATACACACTAAAACGCAAACCATTGCTGTGCAAAGGGAGAAATTCTTTTTTATGAAAAATAAAATCTTGATCAAAATGGAAGGGAATAGGGTATTCGCCCCCCCACATCAGTTGTTGATGCTGAATGATGTGCTGCGCGCGAGAAGGAATGCTTTCGGGTACGACCGTGGTGGGTTCTTGCCCTTCTAAGGCATTTAAAATAGCTTTGTCTGTGCCATGTCCTTCGCCTGTGAGTGCCAGAGAGCCGTATAATTCGACACGGAGACGATGGACTTGAGAAAAAAGCTGTTGCTCTTTGAGCGTATGAATAAAAGCCAGGGCTGCTTTCATAGGGCCCACGGTGTGGGAGCTAGAAGGACCGATACCAATGGAGAAGAGATCGAAAATGCTGATATTCATTGAAAGAAGACCAAATCTTAAACTTGAGCCCACATAAGATAGCTTTTTTATGGGATAAATCAAGCTCTAAAGTAGTAGCGTTTGCGGTAGACATTGGGCAAAATAGCCAACGTGTGTAAATGGTTTGTCATAAAATATGGGTATAGGAGAAACAATGAAAAGTAAAATAGCAGGAATTGTGTTGTTAGGGTTGTTAAGTACAGCCACATGGGCAGCAGAAACCAATGTGGCGTTCAAAACAGAGCAGGATAAAGTCAGCTATGCGATTGGCTTGCAAATGGGCCAAGATTTTAAGCGACAAGGGTTAACGCTGAACACGGGGTTATTTGCTCAAGGTCTTCAAGACGGTTTGTCTGCTGCGTCAGGAAAAATGACAGAACAACAAGTGCAAGATACCTTAACCCGTTTTCGTAAAGACTTAATTACAAAAAAACAAGCTGAAATAAAGGCGCTGGCTGAAACGAATAAAAAAGAGGGTGCCAAATTTTTAACAGACAACAAAGTAAAATCAGGTGTGGTGACTTTGGCGGATGGCTTGCAATACAAAGTATTAGTGGCTGGCAAAGGTGCGCAACCCAAAGAAGGTGACTCCATTACGGTTAACTACAGTGGCAAATTTCTTAATGGTTCAGAATTTGATAGTTCTTACAAACGTGGCAAACCAAATGTCTTTGTTTTATCAAAAGAGTTAATACCGGGTTGGGTTGAAGCCTTGAAGTTAATGAAAGCTGGTTCCAGTTGGGAGGTGTATGTGCCTGCTAACTTAGGTTTTGGTGAGCGTGGTGTGGGTCCGATTGGTCCAAATCAAGTCCTCGTGTTTAAGATTGATTTGATCTCTGTTAAACCTGTTGTTGCTGCAATCAAGAAGTAAGAACTGTCTTATTTTTCAGGTACGAAAACATTTTCGTACCTGAAAAATACTCCTCCCTATCTAGCATAGTGATTCCATGAAAACCTTCGTTCTTAAATCTTTGCCCCATCCTATCTTTTTTCTCATTTTTTTACTGGGATTTTCCTCAGGTTTACCTTTGGCATTGACAGGGGCAACTCTGCAATTTTGGTATACTGCCGCCGGTTTTTCTTTGGTGAGTTTGGGTTTGCTCAACTTGGTGGGGCAAGCCTATACCTTCAAGTTTATTTGGGCGCCTTTGATGGATCGTTTCAAATGGCCTTTGTTCGGCAGACGAAGAGGCTGGATGCTTTGCACACAAATTTTATTGATCGCTTCATTGTCTGCCATGGCATTTGTCGATCCAGCAGAACACCCTTGGCGTTTAGCATTGTTGGGCATATTAACCGCTTTTTTTTCTGCTAGCCAAGATATTGCGGTGGATGCTTATCGGACTGACGTATTAACAACAAATAACCTTGGGCTAGGTAATGCTTTTTTTACGACGGGCTATCGTCTCGCTGTATTAGTTTCAGGCGGTATAGGGCTTATTTTTGCGGGTTACCTTGGCTTTAAGGTCATGTATCTTTTAATGGCCGCACTCATGTTATTGGGCGTGTTAGGCACCTTGATGGGAAAAGAGCCCATTTGTTCGCATACGCCTAAAACCTTACAAGAAGCCCTTATTCCTCCTTTTAAAGTGTTTTTACAAAAACCGCTTGCTTGGATCGTATTAATTTTTATTGTGTTTTACAAATTGGGCGATGCTTTTGCGTTTAGCTTGTTGGGGCCTTTTTTGATGCGTACTTTGCATCTTTCCTTACAAGAAATTGGTACGGTTTATAAAACGGTGGGCTTGTTGGCTACATTGACAGGTGCATTTATTGGGGGAGTTTATCTTAAACGCTTAGGTTTGTACCGTGCGCTGTTGATTTTTGGCATCTTGCAGGGTGTGTCTACCTTATTTTTTATTCTCCTGACTTGTTCTGGCAAAAGTTACCCTTTATTAATTGCTGCCATTGTCATCGAAAATCTCACGAGCGGAATGGGCACGATTGCTTTTCTATCTTTCCTGATGCACTTGTGTGATCACCATTACAGTGCGACACAGTTTGCCTTATTGTCTTCTCTATCTGCTGTGGGGCGGGTGTATATTGGGCCTTTTGCAGGATTTTTTGCTGAGCGCTATGGTTGGGCAGATTATTTTTTTATGGGGTTTTTACTTTCTTTGCCTGGCTTATTTTTGTTGTGGTGGTTAAAAAAGAGAGTAAAATGGCCTTTCGTAAAATCTGAGAAATAACACATGAAAAAAACGGTCTCTCGCCAGCGTTTAGGCTTCTGGTCGCTAACGGCTTTAGTTTGTGGAAATATGATTGGCTCGGGCGTCTTCCTCTTGCCATCCTCCTTGGCGAAGTTTGGTAGCATCAGCATTATCAGTTGGTTATGCACTGCAACAGGCGCTATTTTACTCGGTTTGGTAATGGCTAAACTAGGAAGCGCTTTTCCAAAAACAGGTGGTCCTTATGCTTATTGTGAAGCCGCATTTGGTGACTTTATTGGATTTCAAATCGCCTATGGTTATTGGATAGCAATGTGGGTGGGTAATGCGGCGATTGCTATTGCTTTTGTGGGCTATTTAGCGGTTTTCTTTCCTATCCTAACGCAAAATCATCTTTATTCTTTTTTTGCGGCGGCGGCTGCCGTGTGGTTTTTAACCTTTGTTAATTTGCGCGGTGTGCGACAAGCCGGCATGGTGCAGTTGGTAACCACTGCTTTGAAGTTATTACCCTTGTTTGCTATCGGGCTTTTTGGTTTCTTTTTTGCGGATTTTCATTATCTTCAACCTTTTAATGCAACGGGCCAATCTCATTTCTCTGCTATTTCAGGTGCGGCAACATTAACTTTATGGGCCTTTATTGGCTTAGAGTCGGCGACGGTGCCTGCAGACAGCGTGGAAAATCCTAAACGAAATATTCCCCGCGCTACGTTGTTTGGTATTTTGTTGACAGCAGTTCTATATATTTTATGCATGACAGCGGTGATGTTGATGGTGCCAAATCAACAATTACTGCATTCTACGGCGCCTTTTGCGGATGCAGCCAAAATTATGTTTGGTCCTTGGGGCGAAAAAATTATTGCGATTGGCGCCATTATTTCTACCTTTGGTACGCTGAATGGTTGGATTTTAATGCAAGCACAAATCCCTATGGCAGCAGCGAAAGATCATTTATTTCCCAAATTGTTTGGAAAAACAAATAAAGCAGGTGCGCCCGCAAATGCATTAATAATTTCATCCATCTGCATCACACTGTTACTTTTATTAACCTTGGATCAAAGCTTAGTCACGCAATTTACCTATATTATTTTACTGGCGACATTCTCAAGCATTATCCCTTATTTCTTTACCTGCATTGCCCAATTGATTTTGTTTGTCAGAAAGCGAGAATTATTTGAGGGAACGCATTTTTTACGTGCGAGCGTGATTACTGTATTGGCCGCTCTTTATGCCTATTGGGCTGTCATTGGTTCAGGGCAGCAGTTAGTTTTTTATGGCATGTTATTGCTTTTATCTAGCTTGCCTTTTTATGCTCTTTTGGTATGGCGTCAGGCGAGAGCATAATGCAGAACCCTTGGTTTTTCGATTCACACAAGGATGTCTATGATCGATTTTTTTCAACAGCATAGCCTCTACTATTTCACTGTTATTTTTATTTTTGGTTTATGCCTAGGTAGTTTTCTGAATGTCGTTATTTATCGTTTGCCCATCGTACTGCAGCGAAAATGGCGAGCACAGTGTGTAGACTTTCTAAATCTCCCTGCTTCGGCGAATGAAGAAGCGTTGGATGTATTTAATTTGTGTTCTCCACGTTCTCATTGTGTTCATTGCAAACGGACTCTCCCTTTTTTCTTAAATATCCCCTTGCTTGGTTTTTTAGTACAAAGAGCCAAATGTCGATTTTGTAAAAAAAAGATAAGTTGGCGCTATCCTTGTGTGGAATTCCTGGCGAGTCTTTTATCCTTGGCCTGTGCTTGGCAATGGGGTGTGAGTTGGACAACGCTTGCAGCATTATTATTTTGCCTCACTTTGTTGGCATTAGTGTTTATTGATCTCGATGTGCTTTTGTTGCCTGATTCATTAACTTTGCCTTTGTTGTGGTTGGGTTTGTTTTTCAGTGTTTTTTCTCTCTTTATATCCAGTCAAGAGGCAATTTTAGGTGCTTTGCTGGGATATTTAGTTTTATGGAGTATTGCTAAAATTTTTCATTATTTTGCGGGTGTGGAAGGGATGGGTGCGGGAGATTTTAAACTCAATGCTGCATTAGGTGCTTGGTTAGGTTGGCAGTACTTACCCTGGCTTCTTTCATTGTCAGCGATCTTGGCTTTGTTAGTGGGAGGCGGGTTGATGTTGCGAAAAAAACTGACTTTACGTTCACCCATTCCTTTCGGTCCTTTTTTGGCAATGGCAGGTTTGATATTTTTTTTCTGGGGTAAACCCCTGGGGACTGGAGTGAGTGTATGTTGGTGATAGGCTTAACGGGTGGTATAGGGACAGGCAAAACGACTGTGGCGCGGTTATTTTCAACGTACGGTATTAGTTGTATCGATGCAGATGACATTGGGCGAGAACTGACGCAAATAGGCACCCCGGCTTACCAAGCGATGTTGGCGTATTTTGGTGAATCTTGTTTGTTAGCTTCAGGCGAATTGAATCGTAAAAAAATAGCGGAAATCATTTTTCACCATGAAGAAAAAAAAGAATGGTTAGAAAAATTGTTGCATCCATTGATACTCAAAGAAATTGAAAAAAAAATAATTCAAATTCATGCTCCTTATGTCTTGGTGGCTATTCCTTTGCTCTTGGAGAAGGGTCCTTTTCCTTTTATCCAACGTGTCTTACTGGTTGACGCACCTGAACATTTGCAAATAACGCGCGTGATAAAGCGTGATCGTCTCACGGCCGAACACGCAAAAAGGATTGTCCATCAACAAATGTCACCAGAAGAACGTGCTGGTCAAGCGGATGATGTTATTTTGAACACAAGTGATGAGAAGTCCTTGGCAGAACAAGTTTCTGCTCTGCACAAAAAATATCTTTTAATCTAGAAAGTCTTAACCAGGATGACACCGATAAAATCACCAGGTACACTTTTGGCAGGGCAGAATTAGGCGTCAATCAAACAACAGACGTATTTGTCAAGGATAAGACACAGAGGAATAGCAGCGCATGTCAGAAGCAATCATCGCGTACGAACAACCCGTCAATGAACATATTCGAGTTTGTTTACGACTCGAACGATTGTTTTCTCAGATAGGGCATACCTTAAAAGGAGTCTCTCCTTGGGATAGTCGTGCGGCCGTCGTTTCTTTGCTAGAAATTCTTTATTTATTAGATCGTCCCGATCTAAAAGCAAAATTGACCAAAGAAATCTGTCGTCACATCACAAATTTTTCTAAACTTGAGCAGCAGCCTAATATTGATGTGAGTAAACTCAAGCACTTGTTGACACAGCTAGAATCGATTAATGAGCGTTTGCATTTGACACAAGGTAAGTTTGCGCAAGAGCTACGACAAAATGAAATGTTGAATAGCATTAGGCAGTATTCATTAAATCCAGGAGGGGCTTGTGCGTTCGAAGTACCGTCCTATCATTATTGGTTGCATAAACCGAGTCAAGAGCGCATTCAGGATTTAACGAATTGGGTAAAGAAATTTGATACGATAAAAGAAGCCATTGAATTATTATTACGTCTCATCCGTGATTGTGGGCAGCCTCAGGAGCAGCAAGCGGAGCAAGGATTTTTTCAAACGATGCTGGATCCTCAATTGCCCTGCCAGTTGGTTCAAGTGTTTGTTGATGCGAAGCAAGATGTGTACCCTGAAATCAGTGTGGGTCGTCACGGTATTTTTATTCGTTTCCTAAACCCTAATTTTTATGATAAGCCCGCCCAGACTAAAAAAAGTCTTACTTTTAAAATGACCTGTTGTATCTTATAATCGCCCCAGGTTTTTCGTTTGTTCATGAGGTAGTAATGTCTAAAGAAGATGTAATAGAAATGGACGGCGTTGTGACTGAAACGCTCAGAAACACGACATTTCGTGTCACGCTGGAAAATGGCCACAGTGTATTGGCTCATATTTCAGGAAAAATGCGAAAAAATTACATTCGTATCTTGACAGGCGATAAGGTTAAAGTAGAAATGACCCCCTATGATCTCTCAAAGGGTCGCATTATTTTTCGAGAAAGAGATGCTTAGTTGTTTTAATCGCTAGGGGGTTGCATCCAAGGTAGTGGAATTGACGACAGCCCCTAGGGTCTGTTTACAATTCGCTATAAAAATAAGAAAAAATCATGCCCCACCTACATTTGTCCGATCTTGAATATTATCTTGCCTTGTCTTTTGCTCCCGGTATAGGCCCTGTTCAGTTTGCTCAGATTCGAGCGCGATTTCCTGAAATTCAAGCTATTTTTGCTGAAAATGAGTCTCAATTGGCGGCTTGGGGTGTTCCTGCGACGGCTATTCCTGCTATTTTACACCCCCCAAAAAAAATGCTTGAAACAACCTTGTCTTGGGCAGCCGAACCTGAAAACCATCTATTGACTTGGGAGAGTGAATCTTACCCAGACTTATTGAAACAGATTTACGCGCCCCCACCTGTGTTGTTTGCAAAAGGTAAGCTAGCGTGTTTGCAGTTGCCTGCGCTGGCGGTGGTGGGAAGTCGCTCACCGACGCATGCAGGCAAAGAAAATGCCTTTCATTTCTCAAAAGAATTAGCTTTGCGTGGTTTGACCGTGGTGAGTGGCTTAGCTTTGGGTATCGATGCGGCGAGTCACCAGGGGGCTCTAAGTGTGGGGGGTGCTTGTGTAGCCGTGATGGGGACAGGTTTGGATAAAATTTACCCTGCTCAACACCGTGATTTAGCGATGAGGGTGCTCGAAAAGGGGTGTTGGTTGTCTGAATTTCCCTTAGGTACCGTGATCAAACCTGAAAATTTTCCCCGTCGTAATCGTTTGATCAGTGGGTTAAGTCAAGGAGTGTGGGTAGTGGAAGCTGCTTTGCGTAGCGGTTCTTTAATTACCGCGCGCTATGCTTTAGAGCAGGGACGAGAGGTCTATGCAATGCCAGGTTCGATTCATAATCCTTTGGCGAAAGGTTGTCATGCTCTATTAAAGCAAGGCGCTAAATTGGTGGAAACCGTAGAAGATTTAATTGAAGAAATTCAAATAAAATCAAGTAGTTATCAAACATTTATGACAGAAGAAAAAATCGCTGTTGAGCAAGTAGTGGACGAAGGGATGCGTTCGCTCTTAAAATGTATAGATTTTGAGCCAACTTCTTTTGATACCTTGGTTGCACGTAGTGCCTTTTCTTCTCAACGTGTGGCCTCGCTGCTTGCGAGGTTGGAGCTCGAAGAATACATCTTGAAAGAGGGATGTGGCTACATCCGTATAACACGAGAGGTAAGACATGCTTGAAATACTGATGTATATTCTTGAACGCTTCATCATCAATCAACCTGCTTCCATAATTGTTGGTGAAGGTGATATAACAGAGGAGCTCAAAGACGTGGGGTTTGAGCCTGAAGAAATCACACAGGCGCTGCGTTGGTTGGATGATTTGGAGTCTTTGCATTTGCTCAATCATCGAAAAGCAATTCGTGGTATGAGGGTATATAGTCCCGAAGAAAAATTAAGATTAGATCCTGAATGTTTGGGGTTTCTTTTATCTTTGGAGCAGTCGGGCATACTTGATGCTGTTTCACGAGAAATCGTGATTGATCGTGCTTTAGCTTTGAATGAACCCATCAATGTCTCTCGGCTAAAATGGGTCAGCTTAGTTGTTTTATCTCACTATGTGGGAAAAGAAGCAGAGTTGGCATGGTTAGAAAATAAAGTTTTAAGTGATGCGAGTGAAGTCACACACTAACAGGAACGTATGGACAAAAAATTACTTATTGTTGAATCACCTGCCAAAGCTAAAACATTAAAAAAATATTTGGGAAAAGAATTTGATGTATTAGCCTCCTATGGGCATGTACGTGATTTGGTGCCTAAGGGTGGGGCAGTTGATCCGGCTGACCACTTCAAAATGAAGTATCAAATTATCGAAAAAAATGCCAAACATGTGGAAGCTATTGCCAAAGCGACAAAACAAGCCGATGCGCTTTATCTGGCTACGGACCCTGATCGCGAAGGAGAAGCCATTTCTTGGCATATTCAAGAAATCTTAAAAAGCAAAAAACTCTTAAAAGATAAACCCGTTCACCGTGTGGTTTTTCATGAAATCACGCGTTCTGCTATTTTGAATGCAGTAGAACATCCTCGCGAAATTTCAATGGATTTAGTGAATGCGCAGCAAGCACGTCGTGCGCTGGATTATTTGGTGGGATTTAATTTATCACCTTTATTGTGGAAAAAAATTCGTCGTGGTTTGTCGGCGGGCAGGGTCCAAAGTCCTGCGTTAAGATTGATTGTTGAGCGTGAAGAAGAAATTGAAAAATTTGTTTCTCAAGAATATTGGACATTAATGGCGGATGCTGTTGTTAATAATACACAACAACAAGCGTTTAAAGCCAAGCTTGTGGAATATCAGCATGAAAAATTGGCACAATTTAGCGTTACCAATGAAACTCAAGCAAAAACCATCGAAGCACATTTGATAGCATTAGCCAAAGGCTATCTCGAAGTAGTGAAAGTAGATAAGAAACAGCGAAAACGTCAACCCTCTGCTCCCTTTACAACATCCACGCTGCAACAAGAAGCGGCACGCAAATTGGGTTTCACGACACAGCGAACCATGCGTATTGCGCAACAGCTTTATGAAGGGATTGATGTGGGTGAGGGTAACGTGGGTTTGATCACCTATATGCGTACTGACTCAGTCAGCTTGGCCCAAGAAGCTTTGGCAGAAATTCGTGAAGTTATCACGCAACGCTATGGTAAAGACTTGCTGCCCGAGGCGCCTCGTCAATTTAAAACACGATCTAAAAATGCGCAAGAAGCACATGAAGCGATTCGTCCTACACACCCCGAGCTTTCTTCTGAAAAGATCAAAGCTAAATTGACCCCCGAACAATATCGTTTGTACGATCTGATTTGGAAGCGAACTATCGCTTGTCAAATGATCCACGCAACCATGGATACCGTGGCAGTGGACTTGCAATGTGGGGAAGAAGGTAATCGTTTTCGTGCGAATGGGTCTGTGATAGCCAATCCTGGTTTCATGATGGTATATCAAGAAGGTCAGGATGATACTAAACCAGGCGATGATGATGAAGTGATTTTGCCTGCGATGGAAGTAGGAGAGAAGGTCAACTTATTAGGTATTCAAAGCGAACAACATTTTACAGAACCGCCGCCACGTTACTCAGAAGCCAGCTTGGTGAAAGCGCTGGAAGAATTTGGTATTGGTCGTCCCTCTACGTATGCGAGTATTATCTCAACGTTGCAACACCGTGAATATGTTCAATTGTTGCAAAAGCGTTTTTATCCTACGGATGTAGGGCGTGTCGTCAATAAATTTTTGACGCTCTATTTTTCAAGATATGTGGATTACGACTTTACCGCTAAATTAGAAGATGAGTTAGACGAAGTGTCGCGCGGTGAAAAATTATGGGTGCCCCTATTAGAAGAATTTTGGCAACCTTTTGATGCCTTAGTGAAGGATACGGAAGTGAATATTTCACGCAAAGATGTGACACAAGAAGCTATTGATGAACTCTGTCCTAAATGTCAGAAACCGCTGGCTATTCGTTTAGGTAAACGAGGTCGATTCATTGGATGTACCGCTTATCCAGATTGTGACTATGCACGCAATGTGGATGAGGCAGCGGGTGCTTCCACTGAGCCAGAAATCATACCTGACAGAAAGTGTCCGGAATGTGAATCAGATTTGCAAATACGTTCAGGTCGTTATGGTAAATTTATTGGTTGCACGGCTTATCCTAATTGCAAATACATTGAACCCTTAGAAAAACCCCTAGACACACATGTACCTTGTCCGACTTGTCATATAGGTACTTTAGTTAAACGAAAATCTCGCTATGGAAAAATATTTTTTTCTTGCTCTAAGTACCCTACGTGTCAATATGCGATCTGGAATGAACCTATTGCCGAGGCTTGCCCTAAATGCAGCTGGCCTCTCTTGACGATCAAAGTCACCAAGCGAAAGGGAACACAAAAAGTATGTCCGCGGAAAGAGTGTGGTTATGAGACAGACGCTTAGGGCAACACCCCCAATATTCTAAACAATAACAAATTGTTTTCTCTCTTCTTAAAAGGAATTTTTATGCTTATTCCCTCTATTCTTCAAGCAATAGGTCGTACTCCTTTGGTAAAACTCAATAAAGTGACGGCAGAATTAGAGTGTGAGGTGTATGCAAAGTGTGAATTTTTAAATCCAGGCGGTTCAATCAAAGATCGTATCGCGTATCACATGGTGCTGGCAGCCGAAAAAGAAGGAAAAATTAAACCTGGTGATACCTTAATTGAACCTAGTTCAGGCAATACGGGCATTGGTATTGCGTTGGTGGGGGCGGTGCGCGGCTACAAAGTGATCATCACCATGCCAGAAAAAATGAGCCATGAAAAACAAGTGGTGTTAGAAGCCTTGGGCGCGAAAATTTATCGTACGCCCACAGAAGCGGCTTATGATTCTCCCGAAAGTCATATTTCTTTGGCCATTCGGCTTCAAAAAGAAATTCCACACGCCTTTATTTTGGATCAATATAATAATCCGGCTAATCCTATTGCGCATTATGAAACAACAGCGCAAGAAATTTTAGACGATCTGAACGGTGAAGTGGATATGTTGGTGGCTGGAGCCGGGACAGGTGGCACCATCACGGGTTTGGCTAAACGTTTAAAAGAAAAAAATCCTCATACACATATTGTGGGCGTTGATCCCTATGGTTCAATTTTAGGGGGTGGCACAGAGGTTGGTTCTTATGATGTAGAAGGCATTGGATATGATTTTATTCCTCGCGTATTAGACAACAGTTTGGTGGATGAATATATTAAAGTGAATGATAAAGATTCATTTTTGAATGCGCGTCGATTGATTAAAGAGGAAGGTTTGTTGGTGGGTGGTTCATCGGGTTCAGCTTTGTGGGCGACATTACAAGCTGCAAAAAAATTAAAAAAGAATCAACGTTGTGTGCTTATCTTACCTGATTCTATTCGTAATTATTTAACAAAATTTGTAGATGATCATTGGATGAAAGAAAAAGGATACTTATAAAAATGAATATTGAAAAAAAATTAAATATCGCCACGCGTGCAATTCATGCGGGTCAAGCACCTTGCCCTCTGACGGGCGCAGTCATGACGCCCATTTATGCCACTTCAACTTATGCACAGAAAAGCCCAGGACAGCACAAGGGGTATGAATATTCACGCACAGGCAATCCAACACGAGCAGCCTATGAAGCGTGTGTAGCCAGTTTAGAAAATGGGGCGCAAGGATTTGCCTTTGCCTCAGGTATGGCGGCTATTGCCACGGTGTTGGAGTTGCTTGATCAGGGCGATCATGTGATTGCATCGGATGATTTATACGGTGGGACTTATCGTTTATTTGAGGCCGTAAGAAAACGTACGGCAGGCTTGTCTTTTTCATTTGTGGATATGTCTGATCCTGATCGTATTGTACAAGCGATTAAACCTAACACCAAAATGATTTGGGTAGAAACCCCCAGCAACCCGATGCTCAAGTTAATCGATTTGAAAAAAGTAGCAGGGGTGGCGAAACAACATGGCCTATTGAGTGTGGCAGATAATACATTTGCCAGTCCTATCATACAACGTCCTTTGGAATGTGGATTTGATATCGCGCTGCATTCAGCCACAAAATACCTCAATGGTCATTCAGATGTGGTCAGTGGCGTTGTTGTGGTGCGTGAAGATGAAGCTTTACAAAAAAAATTAGCGTATTTGCAAAATTCTATAGGGGCTATTGCTTCACCTTTTGATAGTTTTTTAGTATTGCGTGGTTTGAAAACCTTGGCTTTACGCATGAAGCAACACAGTGAAAATGCTTTGGCGCTGGCTAAATGGTTGGAAAAACATCCCAAAGTAGAACATGTTATTTATCCTGGCTTGCCCAGTCATCCGCAACATGAATTGGCGAAAAAGCAGATGAGCTATTTTGGGGGAATGATCACCGTTATTTTGAAAATGAATTTGGAACAAACACGTCACGTATTGGAAAAAGTGTCCATTTTTACCTTGGCAGAAAGTTTGGGTGGCGTAGAAAGTTTAATTGAACATCCGGCTATCATGACACATGCTTCTATTCCTAAAGAAAAAAGAGAGGCGCTGGGTATTAAAGATAGTCTGATCCGTTTATCTGTGGGTATTGAAGCCTTATCCGATTTACAAAACGATTTGGAAGACGCATTAATATGACAAACTTGATTTCTGAACTACCTGATTTTAATACTATTTCACCTGACCAAGTGGCGACGACCTTAGATCACTTGTTGGCTGAAGGTAAAAAAAAGATTTCCAATTTATTGAACCAGGAAAAATATACCTGGGAAAATTTAATTGAACCACTTGAAATTGGGGATGAAAATCTGGATACGTTTTGGAGCACGGTTTCTCATCTTCATGCTGTAAGAATGGATGTGTGGCGTGAGGCTTATCAAACTAACTTACCTAAAATTATCGAATATCATACCGTTGTATCTCAAAATGAACATTTATTTAATGCTTATGAGAAAATCTATCATTCCTCAGAATATACTTCTTTTTCTCTTGCTCAAAAGAAAGTGATTGAAAATGCGTTGCGTGATTTTAAATTATCGGGTGTGCATTTACCTAAAAAAGAAAAAGAGCTGTATGCTAAATTACAGCAAGATTTAGCGGCTTTGATGACGCAATTCGAACAAAATTTAGTGGATGCCACGCAGGCATGGTCTTATGAAACACAAGATGAAACGATCTTATTTGGTTTGCCTGAACATACTTTACTGCAGGCTCGCGAAAATGCGATGAAAAAAAATAAGCAAGGTTGGGTGTTAACGCTTGATTATCCCACTTATTTTTCCGTGATGACGTATGCAGAAAATCGTTCATTACGAGAATTATTTTATGAGGCTTATACAACACGTGCCTCGACGCAAGGTCCGCATGACCCTCGCTATGACAACAGTCAATTGATCAATGATATTTTAATCAAACGACAATGTTTGGCAGAAATACTGGGGTTTCCTCATTATGCTCAGCTTTCTTTAGAAGAGAAAATGTTAAAAAAACCGGAGGAAGTGTTAGGTTTTTTGAATGACATGGTCGCTGTTGTTAAGAAAAAAGCGGAAAAAGAACGAAAAACTTTATCTGATTATGCTAAGAAAAAGGATGCGCTTGAAAAATTAGAGGTGTGGGATGTCTCTTATTACCGTGAAAAATTACAGTATGAAACATTTTCAATTTCAGATGATGCCTTGCGTTGTTACTTCCCTGTTTATAAAGTGATTCAAGGTTTATTTACCATCGTTAATAAATTGTATGCGGTGCTGATACGTGAAGAACACGCGCCTGTTTGGCATGAAACTGTCAAGTTTTATGCTGTTTATACGAAAGAGGGCGTTTGCTTAGGTGGTTTTTATTTTGATTTATATACGCGCCCTGAAAAACGTGAAGGTGCGTGGGCTGCAGATGCAAGAAATCGTCTGCGTACGCCTGCTTGCTCTCAACGTCCACTTGCCTATTTGAATTGTAATTTTGAGCCTCCTACTGAAAAAGGCGCTTTTCTTACGCATGAACAAGTGATCACCTTGTTTCATGAATTTGGGCATGGCTTACATCAGTTGTTATCTGTAATTGATTACCCGGCTGTTACAGGTACTCATGGTGTGCCTTGGGATGTCGTGGAAGTGCCCAGTCAACTTTTTGAAAACTGGTGTTGGGAAAAAGAATCCATTCAGCTTATCTCTGAACGCTTGCCTGAAGGTTTATTAGATAACATGATTGCCGCAAAAAATTTTTGTGCAGGTATGGATGTACTTCGGCAGTTGGAATTTTCGTTGTTCGATTTTGAATTGCACACCTATTACGACAAACATCATCCTACTGATGTGAATTTTTTATTAGAAACGATTCGTGCACAATTGGATGTTATGCCTGTTCCTGCTTATAATCGTTTTGCCAACTCTTTCGCACATATTTTTGCAGGTGAGTATGCAGCGGGGTATTACAGTTATTTGTGGGCTGAAGTCATGTCTTCTGATATTTTTTCAAAATTCAAGCAAGAGGGTATTTTTAATCAGCGGACAGCGCAATCTTATTTAAAATTAATTTTATCTCAAGGCGGTGTCTGTGATCCTCTCGCGTCTTTTTTTGAATTCATGGGACGCAATCCGCGAATAGAGGCTTTTTTAAAACAGCGGGGATTTGTTTAAGGTTGGGTTGCAGTGACTACCTCTGGCACCGTCAATACCCTTTCCTCGAGAGAAGATGAAGAGGCTATGGTGCGTGGTTGCTGCCAGAACCGACGATGCCTGACATATTCGTAATCCATTCCTGCAATAGTATGTGTTAAACAAGAGGCCATCCGTTTTGCCCCTGCTTCAGTCGCATAATATAAAGCGATTCTTTGTTCTTGATAAAAATTGGGGTAATACGTATGGTATTCACAACAAACCGTCTGATAAAATGTGACGTCATCGAGTTGAGCCGCCAACATAAGCGGCGTCATTCCTATTGCATTTGTGGTCATTAATAAATGAGGGGCGTGAAATAAGCAGGCATTTAACACAAATCGATAGCCCTCTGCATCATGGTTATCACCTTCTTTTAGCGCTTCTGAAATGCACTTTAATGCCACGTGCAAGAGCGTATCGCCTTCATCTCGCCAATTCAAAATGCCTTGTGTCACCAGAAATAAACGCACCTCGTGATAGTAGCTTATTTTTTCTTGAGAACCGCTAATGGAAAAGAATATTTCTGAAAGCCACTGAAGTTCAAGTTCGGATAGTTCATGATCCTTGAACAAAGAAACTAAAGCCGGGATATTGCGGTCTATTACGGCTGCCTTTACTTGCTCTTGCCAGTTTGATACAGCAGCAACAGGGGGGGCTTCTTCTACAATGGAGGCAACGGCAGTGACAGGCGCGATGTCTTCTACAATGGAGGCAACGGCAGCGACAGGAGCGATGTCTTCTACAACGGAGGCAACGGTAGCGACAGGAGCGATGTCTTCTACAACGGAGGCAACGGCAGCGACAGGCGCGATGTCTTCTACAACAGAGGCAACAGCAGCAACAGGCGCTGTATCTATAACGGCTGCAAGTGCCGGTTCATCAGAACAAAATTCAAGTAATTGTTTAATAGAAGAACCCATTTTTTTATACTTCGAGCAAAGGTTACGGTGCGCCGTCTCATTGGGTGAAAATTTGATTTTTCTTTCTTTAAGAATAACGAGAGCCGTGGCTGGATTTCCAATAAAAAGTTCAATTAATTTTTCATCATTAAAAAATTCAAAGAGTCGTTTTCGATCGCAGATCCACCAAGCAATATGCCGTAGTTTTTCTTTCTGAGTGGGTAGGGTTAATATTCCCATCTTATTAAGAGCCACTGCAAAGGGGGTAAGTTCTTCATATTTTTCAGATAATAAAGAATCGGATAAGTCAGATGAAGCTTCAGCATGGTTTACTAAAAGACGACATGATTCAACATCTACCTTTCCTATAATATGAAAAAGGATGCTGAATGTTTCGCCAGGCAACTGCAGACGCGTGCCATGTGTTAAAAGGAGTGAAACAACATCAGGACCTAGATGCAGGAATCGGCTAAGGGTGGAGACAGTTACTTTTTTTTCATCGTAGAAAGTAGAGAGGGCACTGTCGTTTTTATAAAAAACATTAGGATCCAATCCGTTTTCTAAAAAAAGGGCAATTAGCTGGAGTCTTTGGTTGGGTGTTACCTCAATCATGGAAAGAGAAAGCCAGAGTTGTTGTGCAAAATACGCATCTTCTTGTATTTTTTTGCCTAAAGGAATGTTTTTTTCTAACAAAAAGGGAGTGGGATTCGGCATGGCACCGTATGAGAATAGCAAATTAAGCATCGCTAGTTTTTTGTCGTGCGTCATAAAAGGACTCTTTAATACCTTTATGAGTGCTGTTTGTTCAAAATCGGGAATGTTGGGGCTCATCCCCTTTTTTAGTAAGCATTCAACAACATCATAATAACCCAGTTCCGCGTAGACAGTGAGAGTTCTCATTTGCATTATTTCAGAAAAAATAGCGTCATTTACTTTCTCTCCGCTCTGAAGAGAATTAAGCATTTTTTCTGAGTTTGTTAAAGGAAGACCATGTTCAAGTATTGTTATTGCTGCATTATTTACAAACTGATTCAGTTGAGCATATTCCCAGGAGTCTGAGGAACGTAAATGAGTTCTTACTGTTCTTGCTGAAAAGGAGAGGAGGGTGGAATTAAAATATCTATCTTCACAATATTCAGGCCGAGTGATGTTTACTGAAAAACCATGCGCTAACAAAATTAAAAATTTTGAATGATATATCTGTGCTTCACCCAGTTTTTGAGAGAGGTTGAGCATTACCTTATTGATGAAAAAATATAATAGCTGAGAATCACAGGCCGCATGACGACTAAAATCAGGGTTTTCTCTAAAAAAATGATTGAGCAAATCTATCGATTCGGGAAACGGATCAAGAAGACAAGCTGTTAAAGCTTGCATTAAGGCATCTCCCCGTTCTTTTTCATTAGAAAAATCTTCACTTGTTTCGGCTAGCAAGCGAACGGCTTTCTGATGTGAATTTTCTCCAAATTTTAAAGAAGGCTTTCCTGTGTTGTTCTCGTGAAAAATATTTTCATTTATCCCACGTTTTTTAAGAATTGAAAAAACCGCTTCGTTGTTTTTTCTATCTCTCCATTTTAATACTTTTTTTACACAGGCCACTTCATTTTTATTACTAGGATCGAAAAGCCAGAACATGACTTGGGCGCAGTTTGTTTTTCTTTTATGATTGCTCGCTGTGAATTTTAGCCAATTAAAATAAGCAAACTCAAATGCCGACATCTGAGTGCCTTGTCCAACAAAATCGAGTTTCATGCCCCTTGAAACAAAAATTGAAACAAGGCGCTCAAGCAAAGAAAGATCGATCTCTTCTTCATCTATAAAATTATAAAAAACGGAACTATCTGCCAGCGCGTTATCGATGGGTTTTTCAGGGTGGTGTTCATAGTATGTCAACAATAGATTAGATAAGGCTGGAACGGCATGATCAATGGCTGAGTCAAGTATTGTTTTTCCAGAAAATAATTCCCCTACATCGGCTCCCTGTTCCAAAAGGTAGGTGAAAAGGCTGAGATCTTTGTCTTGACATTTTTGGTGGTGAGTCAATGCCAGATGTAGAATCTGAGCGGAAGTGTAATAGACGATATGTTTGTCATCGCGTATTTCTGCTGTTTCAGAAAAAGAATTGTTATTGTTTTCGTTAAAAAAAGCCGTCGCCCCGCCTGGATAATAAGCTAAAAAATGTTGTATCAACTCTTTTTTTGTTTGTGTAGTACCCTGCGGAGACTCAAGTGTATGTTTCAGTAACAAAGACAGGGAGGTAAAGGTGAATGTCTCCCCAAGTAGCTGACTTCTCAGTGCCTTATTTGCTACGCGAGGAAGGACAAGTTTAGCCAATAGACCTAAAAATGACGTTTTTATTTTATTGTCCGTTGCTTCATCAGTAGAAAAAAAGGGGGGCTTTGTTGAAAGCATGCCTGCCTCTTCCATTATTGTCATGAATGCTTCAATGAATGAATCAGCATTAGAAGGAAGCACGGTCTGATGTGCGCTCGGAAGGAGCGCCTCTTCGCTTAACAGAAGCGTACGGAATCTTGTTATAAGGAAGAAAATAATATAACCCAGGGGGAATAAATTAATTTTAGTAAGGCCGTCATACTTATTAATAAGGGTGGAATTAAAGGGTTGGTTTAGGGGAGTGTCCTGAGCCCTGAATGTTGAGCATAGTTTCTTTAGAATGCTAAGACGCTGAGGCGTCCAATCCTTGTTTGAAATGACTTGGCTTAATATCGTTACAAGCGAATCCTGTTGAGTTGTGGCTTCCGTCGATTTCCCTGCTTCTTCCCCAGCAAGAGGGGCTGTTGTATCCCCTACGACAGAGGCAACAGCTTGTTCAGCAGAACAAAATTCAATTTGCCTTAATGTCTTCGCAACCAGGGGAAGAGGGCGTTCTTCTTCATTTACTGCAGAAGAGGACGTGGCGGGCGTGTTTTCATCATGGGGTTGCGGCATTAGAAGAAGATCTCTCTAGAAAAAATAGGGGAAGATCGTAGCATAGATTTGTTCAAATTTAAACCTAATCTTAGCGTGCGGTATGTCATCAGTGTGCTAGTTTAACAACGGCCCCTTGTGCTTTGTTTTCACTTGCTACCGCATCATCCTGCAAGATGATGAGCAATATACCCGAGGAGGGGCAATAGTCGGCTATGTTTCCTACTTGAAGTCCAGAGAGTGTGTTGATAATCGGGCTGCCAAGAAGGGGGGGGGCGGGGCTTGCGAGAGTGGCATGGTAAAGATGTTTTTTTAATTTGCCCAAGTACTGCATTCTGGCCACAATTTCTTGACCTGTGTAACATCCTTTTGTAAAACTCACTGCCTGAAAAGCCGGATAATTTAATTCATGTACAGTAAAAAGACCGGATGTGAGAGGAGAGAGGGTAACAAAACCTCGTTTAATTTCGTCTTCTTTAGAACCCAGTAATCCTTCACCTTCTGCTGCTGTTATTTCCACACTCACCTTTGAAAAAACAGAAAATTTCTCGAGTCTTTTTTTGGCAAGCTCAATCATGTTTTGAGGTAATTTTAAATAATAGCCTGAGCAATGGCGGCTCAATAAAAAATTGAACAATACACGTCCTTTGACATTGCAGTGTGCGCCGAGACAAGATTGGCCTTCTGCCAAGGCGGTGACATCACAGGTAAGTTGGCCTTGCAAAAATTCACTGGCTTGGTTTCCTGTGATGTTTAAAGATTTCATCTGCTTATCTCTTTAGAGCGAGCGTTAAACCATCAGCGATGGGGACTAAACTTAGCATAATGCGTTCATCGTGTTTTAATTTTTCATTTAATGCACGGATGGCTTGGGTAGAGGCATCTTTGACTTCGGATTTGGCAACATCACCCGCCCAAAGGGTATTATCAATTGCAATGAGTCCACCTTTTCGAATGAGTTTAAGTGATTTTTCATAGTAAAGAGAGTAGTGCGCTTTGTCTGCATCAATGAAGGCAAAATCAAAACTTTCATGTTGTGCTTTGTCATTCAATAAATTATCCAAGGTGTCTAAAGCAGGTGCGAGATGAAGTTCGATTTTAGATAAAACCTGAGCTTGTTCCCAGTACGGTTTGGCGAGGTTTGTCCATTCTTCACTGACATCACAAGCAACGATTTTTCCTTCAGGTGGGAGCGCTTGAGCAACAGCTAAAGTGCTATATCCTGTAAATACACCTATTTCTAAGGTTTTCTTTGCACCCATTAGCGTGACCAATAACCCCATAAATTGACCTTGTTCGGGCGCTATTTGCATTTGAGCAACAGGAAGTTTGGCGGTGGCTTGCCTGAGCGCCAGTTGAGTTGCAGATTCGCGTAGCGAAAAATCGAGTAAATACTGATAGAGTTGATCATTAAGTTGAAGTGTTTTATTTGACATGACTATTTTCCCTATTTTGTGCTATCTTTAAAATAAGAAGACGTTACTTTTTAGCGAGGTGATACTTCTTGACTGAACTGACTGCTCTTGCTACTTCTCTTGGTCAACTCCTTTTTTCCCATCGTTGGATGCTCTCCACTGCCGAATCATGTACGGGTGGTTTTTTATCGAAAGTCATCACAGACATACCTGGCAGTTCTGCTTGGTTTGAACGGGGGTTTATTGTTTACAGCGAGCAAGCGAAGTGCGAGTTGCTGGGTGTTCAGCCGGCGACATTGACACAGTTCGGTGCGGTCAGTCAAGAAACAGTTCAAGAGATGGCGCAGGGTGCACTTAAGCACAGTCATGCGCAGGTCAGCGTGGCTATCACAGGCATTGCAGGCCCTTCGGGTGCAACACCGAGTAAGCCATTGGGTTTGGTGTGGTTGGCGTGGGCAAGCCAGGCATGGCCACTTAAAACAAGTGTATATCAGTTCGTCGGTGACAGAGAAGCTGTCAGGACACAGAGTGTGAAAGCGGCATTAACAGGGTTGGAGGCGCTATTAAGACAACAGATATAACACCTATTGGTATTTTGGGGGGTAGTTTTGACCCCGTACACCTAGGGCATTTACGTGTGGCCTTAGATGTATTGCAGACCCTGTCTATTCCCCGTATTAAATTTATTCCCTGTCAACAACAAGTACTCAAAATTCAGGCCCCGCTTGATCAGATACATCGTTTGGCAATGCTAAAACTAGCCATTGACGGTGTGCAGGGGTTTGAAGTAGATGAACGGGAGCTAAATCGACCCGCCCCTTCTTATACCGTAGACACCTTGCAAGCGCTTCGAAAAGAATATCCAACGCATCCATTGTGTTTTATTTTAGGTGGTGATGCTGCGAAATCATTGGAGCAATGGTACCATTGGCCCGCACTTTTTGACTTGGCGCACCTAATTATCGTGAGTCGCCCTGCAGCTGATGTGACGCAGCTGCCTTGGTTGTT
>JACREE010000029.1 GCA_016218405.1 Gammaproteobacteria bacterium | reverse complement strand
ATTTGATCGAACGTTTTTTCTGCAGATTAAAGCAATTTCGTGGCATTGCAACACGGTATTGCAAGCGCGGAAAATATTTTCTGGAAGCAGTGAAGTTAGCATCTGCGATTATTTTGATGAGTTAATTGACGACAGGCCCTACCATGATTAAACGCTATTTGACCGAACAAATTCGCAACGATTTAAACAAAAAAATGGTATTTATTGGCGGGCCAAGACAGGTAGGCAAAACAATACTCGCCCAATTTCTCCTACAAAATAGGCAGGGGTACCTTAATTGGGACGTATCCGAACATCGAGAAAAAATTTTAAAACAAGCGTTGCCCCACTCTACATTATGGGTTTTTGATGAACTTCATAAATACAAATTATGGCGTAATTTTTTAAAAGGATTGTATGATGTTAGACCCTTAGAACAAAAAATACTTGTTACGGGCAGTGCACGACTTGATTATTATCGTTTTTCGGGTGACTCTCTCCAAGGCAGATATCATTACTTGAGAATGCATTCTCTTTCACTCGCAGAATTAAAATCGAAAGAACAAAGCGACTTCCTGGATTTATTAAATTTAGGTGGATTTCCCGAACCGTTTCTTTCCGGCTCCGAAATTGAAGCCAAACGTTGGTCAAGTGAATATAGAACCCGCTTGCTTAGAGAAGATTCAGCTCAATTAGAGCATGTAGAGCGTGTAGAGTGTGCGCAAGATTTGGGAACAATTGAACTTTTAGCAATGCGCTTACCTGAACTCGTCGGTTCACCCCTCTCCATCAACTCCATTTGTGAAGATTTACAGGTCAGTCACAAATCCGTCTCAACTTGGTTAGAAATTTTAGAACGAATGTATGCAATTTTTCCCCTTTCACCTTTAGGTTCATCCAAAATTTGGGCCGTTAAAAAAGAACAAAAACATTATCACTTTGATTGGACGCTTGTGACAACGCCCTCCCTCAGATTTGAAAATCTTGTTGCTTGTGCCTTATTGAAACAGGTTCATTTTAGTCAAGACACAAAGGGAGAAAACATTGAACTTTGTTATTTTCGAGACGTTGACGGAAGAGAGGTTGATTTCGTTGTGGCAAAAGATAAAAAACCCATCTTATTTGTTGAGTGCAAATGGGAAGATGATGCTATTTCTCCCGCACTCAAATACATGAAAATGCGTTTTCCAGACTGTGAAGCCTGGCAAATTTCAGCCATTGGAAAAAAAGACTATAGAGGTGAGTTAGCTATTCGGGTATGCCCAGCAAGGCTGTTTTTAAAAACGTTAGTGTAGATGTAATTTTTTAACCACGCTTCGCTGACTTGTAAATTTTCCCTAACCGCCCTTGGTTCAATACTTTTTTCTGATCTTCGCTCAAACTTCCTGTTCCATCGCGTAAAATATTTTCCCAGGCCGCTGCTGCCGCCAATTTTTCAGTTTTCGAAAACCCGCCAAAACGTCGAGAAACTGACTTACAATGAAAATACTCCCCTCGCTTGTCTTTTTGACGATCCTCTCGATAAAGACCCAATTTTTTTAATAACTCAGCATCAGGCTGTGCTTGTTTTGTTGTTGCAGGAGACGGAGGTGCAGGGGGTGGAGATCCTGCAGACGCAGGCGGGATACTAGGTAAAGGTAAAGGTAAAGGTAAAGGTAAAGGTAAAGGTAAAGGTGAAGGTGAAGGTGAAGGTGAAGGTGAAGGTGAAGGCGCACCCGCAGGCACAGGCGTCACAACAACAGCGGCAGCAGCCATTATCACAGAAGGGTCTTGGGGTAAAGGTGGGGGTGAAGATGCTGGAGTAGGTACAAGAGGGGGCGGAGACGAAGTTCGAGATCCAGACTTAGATTCAGATTCAGAATCAGAATCAGATTCAAACTGATGCGCTTGAAGTGCAGCAGCTGCTTCCGCAAGAACCCCGCTATCATCATCACTCACATCATGAGTGTCTGTACCTTGCACAGAAGAGGCACTCAACTGATCTTGATTTTCTTCACGCTCAAACGCATCTTTCTTACGTTCAAAATCACGCAACCAAGCCTCACGCAACCCTGCCGTCATTTTCTTGTTATCAACTAAAGCCTGCACTTCTCTCAAAAAAATAAACATTTTATTTAAAAGAGCGCGCATAGTACCCAAACGATGCGGATTATTCGATACTAATTTGAGTTCTCTATCTAACTTTGCATACACTGCCCTCGCTTCTTCCAAAGTCAACAGGCGCACCATCTCATACAAATAAGCATCCAAGGCGACACACCCCTCACCTTGGGCTTGAGCTTGAATTCGTTTATCTAAACATTCCATCAAATAGCTTTGCCAAGCCCCACTCAATTCTTTTTTTAACTTCTCCAAATGAAGATTTTGTTTCTGAGCTTTACGGGAGGGACGAAACCCATTCAACTCTCGCCTCACTCTCAATAGCGTTAAACTTTTTTGCTGATCATTTTCATTCACATATTTCTCTAACTGTTCTAGAAAATAAGACAAGCTTATTTTATTAAGACGCAACAAACCTGCCATGGCCTTTCCATCCCCTCGCTCCAACGCAGTTTGAAACACAGTCTGTGCTTCTTGATGAGATAATCCTAACAAATGTTGGAACGTTCGATATAAACGACGCGAAGCGGCATACAGCAGGGCATCAAAAATTTCACCCTCACTTAAGGTGCCAATCAAATTCTCAGGTAAATTAAGCAAAGCCACCACTTGAGGATCAGGTTTATCCGTTTTCTGCTGAGTTGCTTTCATCTTTTCAAAATGCAGAAAAAGCCTCACAGCTCGACACAAAAGAGGTTCGCCCGTCTGTCCGCTAAATTTGCCATGAAGTAACACAAAAAATTGCGTGATAATCTCTAACCTACCTGCGTGTTTAGGTGTTTTATCATAAGCAGGCAAGGTCAACACATGCTTCGCACAAAAATCAGTGAGCACAGAAGGGAGATGCGTATGTTGCGCACTTTCTAAAGCACGCAGCACCTTATCCGCCAACTGATCACGTTCCTCACGCAAAGCATTCAACTTAGCATTTTCGGCGTCAGAGGTTGATTGCTTATGTTTAGCCCCAGCTTCTGCTACTAAGGCTTCACGAAATTGATCAAACAGTATTTTCAAACGATCTATCTCGTTATCACGTTCTGCTAACGACGCTTTAGGCTGATAAGTCGTATGGCTGTCTGTTTTGTTTTTCATTTTTATACTTCCTAATCTTTTTGATCGACCTTCGGTCGATCAAAAAGGGGGCCTTACAATTATAACAACTACTTCCTTGGCGCATTCACCCTTGAAGCAATTTCTTTTTCCTGCTTAACAACCCTCTCAATCTTCTTCGCCGCCGCTCGGCCTAGCTTGATGGCTTTATATAACTCCGTGCTGTATATGCCTTTCGTCTCTTGACCAAGAGGTTCGTCACCGTAGCCTCTCGCCTGCCGTATCCCAGCACGTATCCCCTGACGGGCCGCTGTGAGCTTTTCATCAGAGAAAATATCTTTTAGGTTTTTCGTATTATCCTCCAAGGCAGCTATTATCTCCTCCGCTAATTTGTAATTAGCTTCACGACCTCGACCTTGAGGGACTTGCCACATCCTAAATCCAGCTTGATAAGCCTCTGCGCTCTCCGCACCTTTCCCCGACTCGTGTTTAAGTCTATCCACTTTTGCGCGATAACTTTCGAAGAGAGGGATGAGCCGGTCCCTCGTGTTTTGCTCATTTCCCACATCCGCTGCTGCTTTTACTAACGTCTCCGTCGAGATTTTTGCTTTCTCAGATAGCTCGCCTGAATGGATATGTTGTTGAATAACAAGTGGGTCAACAATAGAATTCGTTTCTCTTGTCAGCGGCGCGTTCTCTCCCAAAAACTTTTCAACCGTATTGAGTACCCCCCGAGAAGTCTCGAGAAGATCCTCACCAAATATTTTCTGTCCACCCATCACTTCTCTTAATTGCCTTATTTGTTCTACAAGCCATTTCATTAGAAGTGCAACCCAAGCTATATCATCAGCAGTGCTCTCTTTTAGTAATCCCCGTCTATAGTCTTCAAGCTCCACCATCTTCGCTTCAAGCTTCCCTTTCATGTCAGAGAGGGCTTTTCTTGTCTTCTCATCAAGAACATTTGCAGCAACAGACGTAGAAGCTTGAGCAACAATGCCCGCATCTACAGCTTGTTCTGCTGCCGCGGCGGCATCCGCTCTCCTCTCAACAGTTGTTCGAATCAAATCATCAACCAGCTGACTAGAAAATTCGTCTCTCATCCTCTTCTCTTCTTCAACAACTTCCTCTAGCTCTTTTTCGATAGCAAGAGCCGCCGCATTGGCCTCACCCAAACGTTTAACCAGTACCTCTTTTTCCCTTGCGGCAAGACGGACTGCCTCCTCAAGAGAAGTAATTTTTTCAGCATCAGCGTTTTCTGATTTCGCCTGTTCTAAAGCCTGTGTCGCTTCATTTTCTACAACTAAATTTTCTTCAACTCTCGCCGCAATCTCTGCAAGAAGCCGCATCGCTTCACGCTGCTCCCCCCTAAGTTCACCTATTGTTTTACTCATACCCCCCCCTCACTTACCCATAGTCTTTCAACAAAGTTTCCGCAATTTGTACTGCATTTAAAGCGGCACCTTTACGAACATTATCTGACACAACCCACAAGTTTAATCCATGGTCATGTGAAATATCTTCACGAATGCGTCCTACAAAAACGGCGTCTTCACCCGATGCTTCCGTGGCGGGCGTAGGATACCCACCCGAAACACGCTCATCCATGACTATCACGCCCGGCGCCTTCGACAAGATCTTCCGCGCCTGTTCTGCCGTTATTTTGTCGCGTGTTTCAATGTTAATGGCTTCGGCATGTCCATAAAACACAGGCACTCGCACCGCCGTCGCATTCACCGCAATCAGCGGATCATTTAAAATTTTCTGCGTCTCCCAATGCATTTTCATTTCTTCTTTGGTGTAGCCATTCTCTTGAAACAAGTCGATGTGTGGGATCACATTAAACGCAATTTGTTTGGGATACACATGGGGCTCAGACGGCAAGCCGTTCAGTAATTTCCCACTTTGTTCCGCCAATTCCACAATCGCTGCACGCCCCGTACCGGATACGGCTTGATAGGTGGCCACGTTAATACGCGAAATACCCACCGCATCATAAAGTGGCTTCAGCGCCACCAGCATCTGCATCGTCGAGCAATTGGGGTTAGCGATAATATTTCTCTCGCGATACCCCTCGATTGCCTCCGGATTCACCTCTGAAATCACCAAAGGCACATCCGGCTCATACCGAAAATGGGCCGTATTATCTATGACCACACAGCCCGCCGCGGCCGCCCTGGGTGCATATTTGGCTGACACACTCCCGCCGGCTGAAAACAAAGCCAAGTGCACCTGGCTAAAATCAAATTCGTCTAAATCCTGCACCAATAAAGGTTTATTCTTAAAAAGCAGGGTATTACCTGTTGAGCGCTTGCTCGCCAGTGGATAAAGTTTGCCAACGGGAAACTGCCGTGCTGCCAAAATCTCCAGTATCGCTTCGCCTACTGCACCCGTTGCGCCTACCACTGCCACATCCCACTGCCTTGCCATATAAGCATACCTCCCCTTTATTAAACAAAACTGAAGAAACGAGGGGGTTCCCTACCCCCCCTCGTTTATTGTAGAATCCCGCCTGGCTACCCAGTGGCCGATTCTATCTTATCCTTGCCTTATCCGTCATAAACACGGGAGGCATTTTCCATAAGGAACCTTTATGAGACATTACGAAGTCGTTTTTCTCGTTCACCCTGACCGCAGCGAACAAGTCCCTGCCATGGTTGAACGTTACACCAGCGCCATTAAAACGGCAGGCGGACAAATTCACCGTCAAGAAGATTGGGGTCGTCGTCAACTCGCTTACCCTATCAACAAAGTACAAAAAGCGCACTACATTCTGTTAAATATTGAAGTAGATGAAAAAACCATTAAAGAACTCAGCGATACCTTTCGTTTTAATGATGCCATCATTCGTCACATGATCATGCGCACATCACGTGCTTTCACCGAACCTTCACCTTTAGTCAAAGCAAAAGATGCACGACACGGTGAAACAACTGAAACCACTGACCATGACGCTTCTCGCGAAGATGCTGCTTAAAACAGGAGATTTTTTATGTCACGTTACCATTCACGCAAAAAAGCTTGCCGATTCAGTTCCGAAGGCGCTGATCAAATCGATTACAAAGATTTGGCTATGTTGAAAAACTACCTCTCTGAAACGGGCAAAATTGTACCCAGCCGCATCACAGGCGTTAAGGCAAAATACCAACGCTTACTCTCTGACGCGATTAAACGCGCAAGAGAATTAGCTTTGTTACCTTACTGCGATCGTCATTAAAAAAGAGACTAAGCTTTCACCGATTCTGGTAAGAATCGGTGAAACAGCTATAAAAAGGATGACATGAAAGCCTTAGCTCAATTTGCCATGAAAGGCAGAAAACAAGCCTTTTTTCTCGCGACGCTCTTTGCTCTTATTCCTTTTTTAGGCTGGATCGGCTCCGCACTGATGGGGCTGGTTACCTTAAGAAAAGGACCGCGAGAAGGTTTTCTGTTGCTACTCGGCTTAAGCTTGGCCGACTTATTTTATTTGTATTTTGGTGGCATTGGCATGGGGTATGTACTCTATGACAGCCTCACCAACAATATCCCTACTTTTCTGGCTGCCCTCTATTTGCGGCGCGTAGCTTGCTGGAATAATTTGCTGGAAATGCTCACTTACTTAGGGCTGGCACTCATTCTTCTCTTGCACTTGGCCATCCCTGATTTAACTCATTGGTGGGGATTACAAATTGCCAAACTCTCTCAACACCTAACAGACTTAACCAGCAGCCAGCTCAACACCCAAATCGCACAACATGCCGCACCGTATGCGACGGGTTTACAAGCGGTCGTGGTCATCAGCACCTTGCTCTTCAACTTAATTATCGCGCGCTATATGCAAGCCTCGATTTACCACCCAGGTGGCTTAAAAGAAGAACTTTATCATATCCACCTACCCAAACGACTCGCCTTTACGCTTATTGTGATCACCCTGCTACCTTGGTTACACATCGAAACCGCCAAAGATCTTATCCCACTGATCGTCTTTCCTTTTGCCTGCGCGGGCTTAAGCTTGTTTTATGATTTTTGTTCGAAAAGAACGCGAGGTTGGGCTTGGCTAATCAGCTTTTATGCTTTATTATTGCTGGCTTTACCTTATGTCTGTTTAATTTTGATCACAGTCGGCCTGTTAGATACCTTCTATAACCTACGGCTTTATCTAAAAACCAACAAACAGAATTAGCCTTTATTATTTGGAGCACAGCATGAATGTTATTTTATTAGAAAAAATTCGCAATTTGGGTGATTTAGGGCAACAAGTTTCTGTTAAAGCCGGCTTCGCACGCAACTACCTTTACCCCAAACAAAAAGCCGTTCCTGCTACCAAAGAAAGCTTGGCTCAATTTGAAACACGACGCGCCGAGTTAGAACAACTTGCCGCTAAACACTTACAAGAAGCACAAGCAAAAGCCGCCGCCATCCTGGCACTAACCTTAAGCATCCCTGCCAAAGCGGGTGAAGAAGGCAAGTTATTTGGTTCCATCGGTACACGCGACATCACCGCCGCCCTCAACAAAGCGGGCATTTCTGTTGATAAAAACTGTGTTCAACTACCCAACGGCCCCCTTCGCCAACTGGGTGACATTGAATTAACCCTCATCCTCCACACCGATGTCACCGCGACATTAAAGATCTCGGTCGTCGCTGAGTAAATCCAGTAAGGGCGATCATCCACAAGGGTCGCCTCTCCACTAAAATAGTCAGCCAAACCCACCTTACGGAATGCCCCGTCTTCAGGTAGGATGAGTCCTTGTTTCGACTCTCGATATATATCCCTATGGCTGACACGTTTATCGCAAAATCCCCGACACCAAAAGAAGATTTGCTCAAAATCCCGCCCCACTCTCTCGAGGCGGAGCAATCTGTGCTCGGCGGTCTCATGTTGGCCAATGCCTCCTGGGATACTATTTATGAATTGGTGCGCGAAAAAGATTTTTATCGCCACAACCATCGCCTTATTTTTCGCACCATGGAAGAGTTAGCCAGTCGTGATTTACCTTTTGATGTGATCACGATTGCAGAATCACTTAAAAAAGTGAATGAGCTTGAAAATGCAGGCGGTGAAATTTATTTATTTGAACTTTCTAAAAACACACCCAGCACAGCCAACATTAAAGCCTATGCACAAATTGTCAGAGAACATTCGCTCCTAAGACAATTGATCACCGTGGCACAAGACGTGGCCAACAGCGCCTTCCACACCGAAGGACGCCCAAGCAGCGAACTCATTGATGCCGCTGAAAGCAAAATTTTTGCGATTGCAGAACAACATTTGCGTGGTGCCGGCCCTGTCAACATTAAAAACTTACTCGCACGTGCCACAGAACGCATCGACACCCTCTTCCACTCAAACCAAAGCATCACGGGTTTATCCACGGGGTATGCTGATTTAGACAACATGACCTCAGGATTACAAGAAGGTGATTTAATCATTATCGCGGCACGTCCTTCCATGGGTAAAACCACCTTCGCCATGAATATTGCGGAACATGCAGCCATCAAAACCACGAAACCTGTCTTGATTTTCAGCTTAGAAATGCCGGGTGATGCCTTAGCCATGCGGATGATTTCCTCGCTAGGTCGCATTGATCAACATCGTTTGCGTACAGGCAAACTCGACGACGAAGATTGGCCACGCATCAGCTCTGCTGTCAGTGTTTTATCTGAAGCGAAAATGTTTATTGATGACACACCCTCTCTTTCACCCGCTGAATTACGCGTACGCGCACGTCGCATTGCAAAAGAACATGGCCAATTAGGTTTAATCGCTATCGACTATTTGCAACTGATGACGGTGCCCGGTTATAAAAAAGATAATCGCGTCGCAGAAATTTCTGAAATTTCACGCGCCTTAAAATCCATTGCCAAAGAATTAAATGTCCCTGTCATTGCCCTTTCACAGCTGAATCGTAGCCTAGAACAACGCACCGATCGTCGCCCTGTGATGTCTGATTTACGTGAATCAGGTGCCATTGAACAAGATGCCGATATCATTTTATTTATTTATCGAGATGAAGTGTATAACGAAGAAAGCCCCGACAAAGGCAGCGCAGAAATTCTAATTGCCAAACAACGTAATGGCCCCATTGGTAAAATCAGATTAACTTTCATGGGCCAATTTACCCGTTTTGAAAATTTTTTGGATAACCGGTATGGCTCAGGAGATTAAAGTGGGACGTAACGCGACGAAAGAAATTGATCTCAACGCACTACACCATAATGTAAAACAAATAAAACGATTAGCTCCTCACAGTAAAATCATTGCCATGCTGAAAGCAGATGCCTATGGTCATGGCGCCGTAAAAGTGGCACAAGCGCTAACTGAAATAGCGGCGCTAGGCGTAGCTCATTTTGAAGAAGCCCTCACTTTGCGCCGAGCCGGCATCACACAACCTATTATTTTGATGTCGAGCTATCTCACTGCTGAACAGTTACAGCGGGCTTGCGAAGAAAATCTGCAGTGGGTCATTCACAGCACGTGGCAAATTCATTTATTACAACAAACTTCACTTAACAAACCCTTGCATGTCTGGTTGAAGATCGACACCGGCATGCATCGTTTAGGCTTTTTGCCTCAAGAAGCCGCGGCAGCTTGGCAAGCCTTGCAAGCCTGTGAGCACGTACAAAAACCGATTTCTCTCATGACACATTTTGCGTGTGCAGATGACCTAAACTGTCCGCTCACCTCTCAACAAATCCATCTTTTCAATCAAGTGACCGCAGGGTGGCCTGGCGCACGTTCACTCGCTAACTCTGCGGGTATTTTCGCTTGGCCCGCTTCGCATGCAGATTGGGTTCGACCCGGCATCATGCTGTATGGCATTTCACCTTTTTCTGGCAAAACGGGCGCCGAACTTCAGTTAAAACCGGTGATGCGCGTCAAAGCACCTCTGCTGGCCATTCGCACACTGCCCGCGGGCGCTTGCATAGGCTATGGCAGCACCTATCGTTGCGCGGAAGCCTCCACCATGGGTGTCATTGGTATAGGATATGGCGATGGCTACCCTCGCCGAGCCCCTAACGGCACCCCCGTTTACTTGGAAGGCCGAATCGTCCCCCTCGTAGGGCGCGTCTCCATGGACATGATCACCGTCAAACTCGATCCCTGCGCCCTTCCCCCCATCGGCACAGAAGCCATCCTCTGGGGCCCTGAACTGCCCATCGAAACGGTGGCCAAGGCCACCCGTACCTTTGTCTACGAACTCGCCTGCCAAACAGGGATACTTTGAACTCTTCGTGTGTTGCAAAATGGGATACAATTGTGTATAGTAATCAAATACACACCTATCACAAGGGGGGCACCCGTCATGAGACAAGCACAACTCAATGAATCTGTATCCATTAACATACGAGCCAAAACAAGTCAGCGTGATTTAATCGATCAAGCGGCTGAACGCTTAGGCCGTAGCCGATCAGATTTCATGCTTGAGGCTGCTTGTAATAGAGCCGAAGATATATTACTTGATCAAGCTTTTTTTACGGTTGATGCAGGTACGTTTGAAAAATTTCAAGCCTTACTCAATCGACCCTTACCCGCCAGCGATAAACTACGTCGATTACTCAAAACAAAATCGCCCTGGGATAAATAATTATGTTTCATTTTTCAGCCCCCACACTGCTTTCAGAGGAACATGAATTACTCGACTTTAACAGTGGCGAGCCTTCACTTGATGACTGGCTTAAAAAGCGTGCGCTTAAAAATCAACTATCCGGCGCTTCACGCTGCTTTGTTCTATGTCTGGATAACAAAGTTTTTGGTTATTTTAGTCTATCAGCAGGTGCAATCAGTCATGAGCTCGCACCT
>JACREE010000030.1 GCA_016218405.1 Gammaproteobacteria bacterium | reverse complement strand
GCGGATATTTTCAGTAACAGCAACCTGTAAGCAGCACAGCTGCGACGTATTCGGTTTTATCCAGGATGCAATTCAGAAATATTTTGCAGGTGAAATGCCCACATTTTTTGTCACGATCCCAGCGGGGGCGTGAACGCTTACGCCTAGCGAATTGTAAACAGCCCCTATCTTGGATGTAACGCCTTAAGTTGACGCCATTAGGCGAGCTGTTACTTAGGCATAGGATAAAGATGCTTGTATTTCATCTTCGGTGAACAGGGGGCTTTCTTTAATACGCTTCTCGCTTTGATATTCGGGCACGAGCTGTAGGAGGAGTTGCTGTATTTTATTTTCATCGTCGTCATGACAAGCCACTTCTAACTGATTGAGTAAATGCAGAAGGGACGTAAAGTTTCCGGGTCTTCCTTTTGCTTGATGAATTTTGATGTGTGAGGTTGAAGTTAATTCCTCATGTTCATGGAATAATTCTTCGTGTAATTTTTCACCTGGACGTAGACCCACGTATTTTATTTCAATATCTTCCCCTAATATTTTTCCAGATAACTTAATCATTTGTTCCGCAAGATAATTGATTTTAACGGGTTCACCCATGTCTAATACAAATATTTCACCATTTTTCCCCATGGTGGCTGCTTGTAAAATCAATTGGCTCGCTTCTGAAATCGTCATAAAATAACGTGTAATTTCAGGATGCGTTACTGTGAGGGGTCCGCCCTCACTCAATTGTTTTCGAAACAGAGGTAACACGCTGCCTGCGGAGTCTAAGACATTGCCAAATCGAACGGTAATAAATTGGGTAGATGAATGAAAATTCATGTTTTGACAAATCATCTCAGAGACTCTTTTGGTTGCACCCATTACATTGGTAGGGTTGACCGCCTTATCTGTTGAAATCAAGATAAATTTTTCTGCATGAGCGTTGATAGCTACATCAACCAACTGGCGAGTGCCTACAATGTTATTGTAGACAGCTTGTCTGGGCTGATTTTCTAATAAAGGGACATGTTTATAAGCTGCAGCATGAAATACCAGGGCGGGTTTATGTTTGTCAAAAATGGCTTTAACGCCGATTTTATCTGTGACGCTGCAAAGTAAACAATGAAGATCTGCCTGAGGGAAGCGTTTTTTTAGCTCCATTTCAATAGAGTAAAGGTTGAATTCATTATTATCGATGATGATTAAAGAGAGAGGCGTTTTACGTAAAATTTGGCGACAAAGTTCGGCACCGATAGAGCCGCCGCCGCCACTGACTAATACCGTTTTTTGATCAAGTGTATCGGTTATTTTATCCCAATCGAGTTTGGCTTCTTCTCGCCCTAACAAATTTTCTAACAAGACCTCGCGCAAAGTATTAAGACGTACCGTGCCTGCAGTAATATCTTTTAATCCTGGTAATGTACGGAAGGGGACTTGAGCCGCCTCACAATAACTCACAATTTGTCTTAGCATGCCGGGTGTGGCTGAGGGAGTGGCAATGAGAATAAGTCGTATATGGAGTGTTTTTACTAAAGTGGGGATGTCTTGACAGAACCCAACAACACGTACGCCATGGATTTCACAGCCGAGTTTTTTGACATCGTCATCAACAAAAGCAGCTGCCCGATAAGGTTGGTGACGTAGTCGCAGCAAGTCACGCGCAATGCTTTCCCCAACACTTCCGGCACCGACAATTAATACTTTTTCGTGTTGTTTAATTGAACAAAAATAATCGCGTAACAAACGAAATAAAACACGCGTTCCCGAAAGTAAAAAAGTAAGTAATAAAGCATAAATAACCAAAGTGGCGGGAGAAATACTGGATTGTTTATAGCTAAGCATTAAAAAAATAACAGCAGTACCCAGCGCCACAGAACGCAAAATGCGAACTAAGTCTGGGATAGAGGCGAATCGCCAAATACCACGGTAAAGCCCTTGTGAAATAAAGGCCAATGCTTGAATGGTGGTAATCAAAGGCAATGCTTGCAAGGAGAGGTGAGAGAGTGCCAGATTATCGTTCAGTAAAAAAGCACCTAGCCAGGCGGTGGGAATTGCTAAAAAATCAGAGATAAAGGCTATACTTCTACTTCGCCATCGATTGATAACATCCTTCATTCACAATCCTTGTGATAAGAACTACCTTGTTTTATTGGGAATGCAAGCGAGAGACTATTTTTCTGTATCTCTCTCCCAAGTTTGTGTGCGACCAATGAGTGAGATGCCGATAAAGCCACGAACATCGAGGGTTTTGCCATCATTCTTCAAGGTCAGTTTAGCACGGTAGACTTTGCCTGTTTCAGGATCAAGAATAGTACCGCGATCCCACAAGGTAGGTGTTTTTTCTTGCAGATTATGTAAGATGGTCAAACCTAAAATAGGCTTGTCTTTATCTTCTCCCTCGCATTTTGTGCATAGATCTTTTTCGCTTTCGCCTTCTTTGTAAAAGATCTTAACGATTTTGCCTGATAATTGACCGTTTTCTTCCCATATTTTGACGATGCTGCGAGGTTGGTGCGACGTATCATCGATGGTTTTCCAGAAGCCGACAGGGGTGGTTGAGTCTGCCGCAAATGCGCGAGGTAGAGGGGACATCATCAAGGCAAAACCGGCAATGAGCAGACTTATGTTGGAGAGCCAAAATTTTTTGGTGTTCATAGTGGATATTCCAGGTGGGGAAAATGATTCCTCGAATCTAGCTAAGTTTGTTTGTAAACACAAGGGGGGGGCTGTTGACATTTCTGGTTCAGCCTGGCGAATTTTAAATAGCTCCTGGATTTTTTTAGGAAACGTGTTTGGAGGAAAAGTGAACCCACGAGAAGAAGCCGTCATCATTTTGCAGCAGGTATTGGATAATAAACGTTCTTTGACCCAGGTGTTTAACACACATTTTCAGGGGAAAGAGGTGAGAAGCCAATCGTTAATCAAGGAAATGTGTTATGGCGTTTTAAGGTTTTATAGCAAATTAGATGCAATAGCGAATCGACTTTTGGCCAAAAAACTAAAGAAAAAAGATGAGGATATCCATTTTTTAATCTTGCTTGGCCTCTATCAGTTATTAGAAATGCGAGTGGCTGACTATGCTGTGGTGAAAGAAACAGTGAATGTGACCTTGTTGTTAAAAAAAGCTTGGGCAAAAGATCTGGTGAATGCTGTGTTGAGAAATTTTCAACGAAAAAAAGAGACCTTATTGAAAGATATCCAACAAGAAGCTGTGGCTTATTATGCGCACCCTGCTTGGATGTTGTGCGTTTTTTCAGAAGATTGGCCGCAGGATTGGGTGAGTATTGTAGAAAATAATAATATAAAACCGCCCCTGACGATTCGTGTGAATTTAAAAAAAGTCACAAGAGAAGTTTATCTGGCGGAGTTAATTGAGAAGGGGTGGGAGGCACGACCACATGCTTGGATGAGTTCAGCTATTTTGATTTTATCGAACGTGGAGGTGATGCAATTGCCAGGTTTTGCTGAAGGGAAGGTGTCAGTTCAAGATGCGAGTGCGCAATTTGCAGGGACGTTGCTAGAACTATCGCCCCATCAGCGTGTGCTTGATATGTGTGCGGCACCAGGTGGAAAAACGATGCATTTGCTAGAGCAAGAAGACAGTATAGCGTTGTTTGCAATAGACCAAGATGCTTCTCGTTTGCTGCGTGTAGAAGAAAATTTAAAGCGTGCAAATTTGCAGGCAACCTTAATTTGTGCGGATGCATCAAAACAAGAAACTTGGTGGGATAAACGTTATTTTGACCGTGTTTTGTTGGATGGGCCCTGTACCGCCACAGGTGTTATACGGCGTCATCCAGATATTAAATGGTTGAGGCAGCAAGAAGATGTGGAAAAAATAGTGACCTTACAAAGGCAGTTGTTGCATACGGCTTGGACTGTATTGAAAGAGGGAGGGATATTAATTTATTGCACGTGTTCAATTCTAAAATGCGAAAATGTGGACCAGATAAGAGAATTTTTATCATCTCATCAAGATGCTGAAGAAATAAAAATAGATGCTGTGGGAGGGGTGGAGGTGTCGATAGGAAAACAAATTTTGCCATCTTTTGAGAACGATGGTTTTTATTATGTAAAATTAAGAAAAAAAAGAAGTGATTTATTTTGATCCATTTTATTTAAATGTTTGTTAATACTTATCTTTTTTTGTTATCATGCACCGTTATTATTTTTTGGAATTTTTTTTAATTTAATAAAGGAGTCTACTGTGATTAGAAAGAAAGCGAAGAAGTCGGAAAAAATGAAAGCAGCACCCGCAAAAGTTGTCAATAAAGACATTACTGAAACAATCCGTGCTTCCTACCAAGCCGAATTGAAAACACAATCGAATGAAGTGCAATCTTTAAAAAAAGCACTCAAGAGTTTGTCTGCGCAATTGTCAAAATCCATTTCAAAGCGACGCATACTTAAGAAAAAGAAAATCGTATCCCTGAAGAAACTAGGGTTGAATCCGAAGGGTCAGGCTAAAAAACAAGCTGATCAAATCAAAGCGGAATATCAGGCTGCGATAGATGAAGTAAAATCCACTCAGCAAGGTATGGAAAAAAACAGACAAGAAACCCGTTTGGTGAAAGAACAAGTTAAAAAAATAACCGCCATTATCCGTTCGATTCAAAAAATGGAAAAACGTTGGGATAAAGCCATTGCAGCAAAATTCCGTGCTAAACCTGCTAAGAAAAAAGCAGCAACCACAGCGATAAAGAAAAAGAAAACGGCGAATGCTAGTAATAAGGGTCGAGGCCGTCCCAACAAAGCAAAAGAGGAAGGGGTTGAGTTACAACCTTTAGAAACAGATGCAATGTTGCCAGTAGAGTTGTAGTGTAGGGGCTGTGCTTTCTGATACGCCTCTGTCGTAAGGGAGAGGCGTATTTTACTTTACCCCACATAGCACACTTCAACGCTGCCTTTTCCGAGTAAGTCTTCTAGCTCTTTCAATAAACTATCGCGAGGGGTTACGCGCCAGCGATTATCAAGATCAATTTTTACTTTTACCTTATCTTTGTAATACTCAAATTGCAGTGGAAAACTGCCGCCTGTATGAGGTTTGATGATGCCTTTGAGAGTCTCTGCGTTTTCTTTTAGAAATTGTTGATCATGCAGTTTAATTCGAAGTGAACGCCCAAATTGTTGTCTTGCCTGTTCGAGCGTCAGTGCGCGTTGGCAAATGATTTTATGCCCCTGCGTAAAATCATCTATACCCGCCAAGCCTTCTACGACTAAGATAGCGTCAACAAAAAGAAGGGATTGGTATTTATTGTATACCTCAGGGAAAAATAATACTTCACACTGTGTGTCCCCATTGTCTAAGGTGGCAAAGCCCATTTTGTCGTTTTTACGTGTGAGTTTGCTGCGCGTTGCAGTGACCAACCCTACGAATACTGCTTGTGTTTCTTTTTCATTTGTTTTCTGAGGTGAAAAGGTGGTGAGTTGTTGAATTTCAGCTTTGTAAGGACTCAAAGGATGTCCAGACAGATAATGTCCGAGTGTTTCTTTTTCACCTTGCAAACGCTGTTGATCACTCCAAGGCGGTGTTGGGATTAAATCTTCATGTGGGCAGGCATCTTCGATATGTAATCCAAACAAATCAGCTTGTCCTTGTTGTTGATTACGATGAAATTGTTCGGCAGTGTGCAGTGCTTTATCGATAGAAGCAATCAAACTTGCGCGGTTGTGTTCGATGTCATCCAGTGCGCCTGAACGAATAAGTGCCTCTAAAACACGACGATTTACTTTAAAAACATCGACGCGTTTGCAAAAATCAAACAAGCTTGAAAAGTTTTTTTCTTGTCTTGACGTCAAAATGGTTTCGATGGCATTGGCGCCGACCCCTTTAATAGCCCCTAAACCATAACGGATAGTGAGGGGGGCGACTACGCTGAAATGATGATCACTTTCATTCAAGCTCGGGGGTAAAAGGGTTAAATGCATGTTTTTGCATTCTTGTAGAAATAAAACAACTTTATCTGTGTTATCCATGTCTGAGGATAAAACTGCTGCCATGAATTCAGCGGGATAATGTGCTTTGAGCCAAGCCGTTTGATAAGAGATGAGTGCGTACGCAGCAGAGTGAGATTTATTAAACCCGTATTCTGCAAATTTTTCCATGAGATCAAAAATTTGTTTGGCAGATTTTTCAGGCACACCATTTTTAATGGCACCTTGTGTAAATACCTCACGTTGTTTTGCCATTTCTTCTGGCTTTTTCTTACCCATTGCACGACGTAGTAAATCAGCAGAACCCAGTGTGTAACCTGCGAGTACTTGTGCAACTTGCATGACTTGTTCTTGATATAAAATAATGCCATAGGTCTGTTTGAGTATGGATTCGAGTGAAGGATGTAAGTAAGAAGCTTGAGCAAGACCTTGTTTGCGGTTAATGAAATCATCAATCATGCCTGAGCCCAGTGGGCCAGGGCGAAACAAGGCGACAAGGGCCACGATATCTTCAAAACAGTCTGGCTGTAGGCGACGAATTAAATCTTTCATGCCGCGAGATTCAAGTTGGAAAACAGCAGTGGTCTGGCAAGCTTTTAAGAGTGTAAATGTTGCGGCATCATCCATGGGGAGTTGTGTGATATCAAGCAGGGATTCGCCTGTTTTGAATCGTTGTTTATTGATGGTGATGACCGCATTGTTGATGATGGTGAGTGTGCGTAATCCCAAAAAGTCGAATTTAACCAGGCCAATGGTTTCAACGTCATTTTTATCAAATTGCGTGACATAGTGTTGGCCGCCCTGTTCACAATAAAGAGGAGAAAAGTCGCTGAGATCAGAGGGGGCAACCACGACGCCTCCCGCATGTTTTCCTGCGTTGCGCGTGAGGCCTTCTAGTTTCAAGGCTAAATCAATTAGCGTTTTGACTTCCTCTTCTTCCTTGTAACGTGCTTTAAGCAAAGGTTCTTGCTCTAAAGCTTTTTCAAGTGTGATGCCTAATTCGAAGGGAATCAGTTTAGCGAGTTTATCAACAAAGCCGTAAGGATGAGCGAGGACACGTCCTACGTCGCGCACAACGGCTTTGGCTGCCATAGTGCCAAATGTGATGATCTGAGAAACACGATTGCGTCCATAATGTTCTGTGACATATTCAATGACGCGGTCGCGTCCATCCATGCAAAAATCTATGTCAAAGTCAGGCATGGAAACGCGTTCAGGATTTAAAAAACGTTCGAACAATAAGCCGTAGGGAAGGGGATCAATGTCTGTAATGCTGAGTGAAAAAGCCACGAGTGAGCCTGCGCCTGAGCCACGCCCTGGACCGACAGGAATGCCTTGTCTTTTCGACCATTGAATAAAATCGGCCACGATAAGAAAGTAGCCTGCAAATCCAATTTTATTAATGACATCTAATTCAATATTAAGACGCTCAAGATAAGTTTGTTTTTTTTCTTGATCGTTTGCAGAAAGCAGCGCCTGACTTTTTAATCGTTGTTCTAAACCAATGCGTGCTTGTTGTATTAAAAAATCTTCTGTTGATAGCCCATCAGGTGTCACAAATTGAGGTAGAAATACTTTCCCTAAGGGTAGTTCTAGGGAACATCGTTTGGCAATCTCCACTGTGTTTTCTAATGCGGAAGGAACATCAACAAAAAGCAATGCCATTTCTGTTGCATTTTTGAAATATTGTTCAGCTGTGTAGAGGTGAGGACGTCGAGGATCTTGTAGTACCCAGCCTGCGTGAATGCAAACTCGTGCTTCATGTGCTTCAAAATCATTTGCTTCTAAAAAACGAATATCATTGCTTGCAATGACAGGTAAAGAAAGTTTTTCAGCAAGCAATAAGGCGGCTTGGTTATACTCTTCTTCGTGATGACGTTGTGTGCGTTGTAGTTCTATGTAAAAACGTTGAGGAAATAATCGTTTCCAGTTGAGCAGTAGGGTACGTGCTTGTGCAGCGTGATGGCTAAGGAGTGCTTGTCCTGCGTCCCCTAATTTACCCCCCGAAAGTGCAATCAAGCCTTCAGTGAATCCCTCAAACCAGCTGTAACAAAGTTGAGGCATGCCACGGACGCCTTCCGTGTAAGCTCTAGAAATAAGACGTGTCAAATTTTTATAGCCTGTCATGTTTTGGCATAACAGAGTGAGATGAAAAGGTTTTTCAAAATCGAGTGTATTTTCGATTAGGACATCCACACCTAAAATAGGTTTGATGCCCGCTTTGAGTGCTTCTTGATAGAATTTGACAGCAGCAAATAAATTCATGTGGTCAGTGATGGCCAGCGCAGGCATATTATTTTTTACGGCTGTTTTGATGAGTTCATCCACGCGCACCGTGCTGTCAATGAGCGAGTATTCCGTGTGGATACGTAAGTGGATAAAATTCATGGGATAGCTTGTCCTAGGTGAGCATGTAAAACACTGCCATTAATTACTGGATTTTCAGCGCAGAAGTGAATGCATCGTGCAATTTCATCTGATTCGATCAAACGTCTGCCCGCCACTAATTTTATTATTTCTTGTTGTGCTTCAAGTGAAAGGTGTTCATTTAACATGTCTGTACGTGTAAAGCCAGGACAGACGCAGGCTGTGTGGATGCCACTGCCCGTTAAATCCTGACAGGTGGCACGCATGAGGCCAAGTAATGCGTGTTTTTGTATGGTGTAAGAAAGCGTATTTGGAGCTGAAATCTCAGACAAAGTGGAGCCCACAAAAATAAGTGAAGAATTTTTTTTCATGAAAGGGAGGCAGAGTTGGTTTAAACGCAAAGCTGCTACGATACCTATTTCGAGTGTTGTCCTTAAAGTATGAGAGTCTGCTGTGTAAACATTGTCATGTCCCAAACACATGGCGCAGTGAACAAGTGTGATTTTGTTGGGATAGCTCAAGAGGGCAGGCAGTGTTTTATTGAGGGTAGAAAAAGCAGCGGGATCACCCAAATCCACTAAGCAATTTTTAGCATCAGGCAGCGGGCAAGCTCGTCGTGAGAGGTTGATGACTTCATAGTGATGCTGAAGAAATAAAGTGGCGCTTGCCAAACCAATGCCGCGGCTCGCACCTGTGATGATAGCGTAATTTTTTTCTGTGGTAGGGGCGGGTGTTTTTTTGCATCCTGCTTGCATGTGTTCCTCTTTTTATCCAATCCAGCTGGCTGAACCCGATTGCCCTGGTGAAGACGCGATCTTTACTGTGATTTTCTGAACACCATGTTGCTTTAGTTCGGGTTTGTTAATCGTGAGTTGTTCAATAAACCAAAGTGATAATTCTTCCACGGTGACATTTTTAATCGGCAAGACAACGATATCACGTTTATTAAAATAAAGTTTTTCAGTGTGAAAATAAACCCAATAATGATCATCATATTCTTCAAAACGCAAATGAGGAGAGTGGCCTGCCAGCAAAAAAGCACCATTTAATTTTTGACAAATTTCATACACTTTCGTTTTGTAAATACGATAATCAAATGCCAGACCATTTTCTTCGATCAGTGTTTCAAGCCCGCAATAAACGGTGTAATTATGACCGTGCATCCTCTCGCGATTTTCGGCGGAAAAGATAGTAAAGTGTCCAGAAGAAAACTTCATGTTCTCTTTGTGTAATTCAATGAGAGAAAGTCGAGGCATGGGGATAAAGAGTCGCAAAAAGGCGAATTTTAACATTTAATGTAACTTTTTCACAGCAACCCTTAAAGTCGTCGACGTTGGTCGTGTGTCATGAATCCCTGGAGCGGGGCTTCAAAATTCTTTCCAAGGGCCATGACTTTAAATAATTCGCCCATTTCATTGGGTGAAGTCAGTATATTCACCTCCTGCGATGTGCGTCTGTCGATTGGAGAGGGCAGGAGTGATAATAAGCCAAGATTAAGCAAAAAAGCGGCTTGATGTGTAAAGCCTAATACGTCTAAATCCGCCTGCAAAGCACTTTCTGCCACTTGGGTAAAGTCAATATGTGCGGTGATATCTTGTAAACCGGTTAAAATAAGTGGATCCATGTGTGCGCGGTGGCGATGGTGACACATGAGTGTCCCCATGTGTCGATCAGGGTGGTAGAATTCATGCCGTGGAAAACCGTAGTCAATCAATAAAATAACGCCTTGTTTCAAGCAATCACTTAGACTTTGTATCCAAGCCGGCAGGTATAAATTAATTTCGGATTCGTAGGGTAGCGACGTTAAATTTAATTTTTTTATTTCTGCTTCTAAATGAGTATTGCTGGGGTTTTTTAAGCGCCAAACAAAATTTTCTTGCTCGATCCCCACGAAAAACTCTTGTATGCCCGCGCTGTTAACAGAAAAGCGATGAACAGGCATGGCATCCATGACTTCATTTGCCAGAATGACCCCTGTGAGCTGAGGGGGTAGCGAAGAAATCCATTCCACACGTTGGGCTAACTCAGGAGGAAGGGTGTTAATTTTAGCGCGTTGTTGTTGTTGCAAAGCCGCGCTGAGCTCCAAAATAAGGTATTTTTCGGGAAGGGCTTGCTCTTCTGCCAAGGTTTTTAAAATATCACAGGCCAGGGTACCTGCTCCGGCGCCCAGTTCTAAAATCTGGAAGGAAGATAAGTCACGTGCGATCCCCTTGCATTGTTGGGCCAGGCAAACCGAGAACAGAGGCGAGAGTTCGGGCGCAGTGACAAAATCACCTTCCTGGCCAAATTTGGGGCGAGTTGTTCGATAATACCCCAGATGAGGTGCGTAAAGAGCCTGTGCCATGTATCGGGCAAAAGTGATATCGCCAGCTTGGGTGATTTCATCAAAAATAAGCCTTTTAAGGGCTTGTAAGTGAATTTGTTCGTCAGGTGAGAGGTTTTTCAAGAAAAAAGCGCATCAATAATTGTCGTAAGTGGGTGAATATGGTATAAAGTCCGGCCGCAAGAAGCAATCTCTCTTGCTCATTTAACTTTATTCCACACACTGATTACATCGCGTTCTGCGGGTGTCCCTTGAGGATTGTAGAACACGGTCAGTGGAGGCTTAACCCGGAGTTGTTTATGAAAATTACTATGCGTCAAATGCTTGAAGCAGGTGTTCATTTTGGACACCAAACCCGATATTGGAATCCTGAAATGGCCCCTCATATTTTTGGGGTGCGCAGCAAAATTCATATTATCAATCTAGAAAAAACTTTACCTTTACTCCAAGACGCGCTTAACGTATTGGGTCGTTTGAGCAGCAAAAAAGGCAAAATTTTATTTGTGGGCACCAAACGTGCAGCGCAAGAAGCAGTGAAAGAGCAAGCGCTGCGTTGCCATATGCCTTACATCAATCACCGTTGGTTGGGTGGGATGTTAACGAACTACAAAACAGTGCGTCAGTCCATCAAACGTTTGCGTGAATTAGAAACCATGGCAAAGGATGGCACTTTCGAAAAAATAACGAAGAAAGAAGTGCTTGTGTTGTCTCGTGAAGTACAAAAATTAGAACGTAGTTTGGGTGGCATCAAAAACATGGGTGGTTTACCTGACGCTTTATTCGTGATCGATGTGGGTCATGAACACATTGCAATTAAAGAAGCCAAGAAAATGGGTATTCCCATCATTGGTATTGTTGATACAAACAACAGTCCTAAGGGCGTTGATTACGTTATTCCAGGAAACGACGATGCATTGCGTGCTATCCAATTTTATACTTCCGTTGCGGCAGATGCCATTTTAGAAGGGCGTGCTTCAGCAGGTATTTCGGTGCCTGAACCTGTTGTTCAGGAAGAAGAAGTTAAGTTGCCTTCTGAACCAAGTAGCGATAATGATGAAGCCGTTAATGAATAAAATAGTTTTAGGATAATTAAAAATGAGTATTTCAATTTCAGCACAGTTAATTAAAGAATTAAGAGAGCGCACAGGCGCGGGTATGATGGAGTGTAAGGGTGCTTTAGTGGCAGCGAACGGGGATATCGATTCGGCTGTGACTGAGTTACGTAAAAAAGGGCAAGCCAAGGCTGACAAAAAAGCAGATCGTGTGGTAGCTGAAGGTATGTTGGTGCTTAAAGCGGCTGCTGATCAACGTCATGCCGTCTTGGTTGAAGTGAATTGTGAAACAGACTTTGTGGCGCGGGATGAAAGCTTTAAAGAATTTGCTGAAGCATCAGCAATTCGTGCCTTGGAAACAGGCGTACAATCAGTGGAAGCACTGTTGGCACAACCTTTATTGCAAAATCAACCTGAAACTATCGAGCAAGCACGTCAAGCCTTGATTGGTCAAATTGGCGAAAACATTCAAGTTCGTCGAATCCATTCTTTGGTAGCTAAGCTAGGTGTTATCGCTACCTACATGCATGGTACACGTATCGGTGTCATGGTTGAATTGGTGGGTGGAGACGCTCAGTTAGGTAGAGACTTAGCAATGCACATTGCGGCAAGCAAACCGAGCGTTATTTCTTCTGAAGAAGTGTCTGCTGATTTAATTGAAAAAGAGAAAGAAATCTTTATGGCGCAGGCGGCGCAAAGCGGTAAGCCTGCGGCCATCATCGAAAAAATGATCGCAGGACGTTTGAGTAAGTTTGTAGACGAAGTGAGCCTATTGGGCCAACCTTTCATTCGTGATCCTGGTGTAACAGTGGGTGCCTTGCTGAAAAAAGCGAATGCAACTGTTGTTCAATTCGTGCGTTTTGAAGTAGGCGAAGGCATTGAAAAGAAGACTGATAACTTTGTTGAAGAAGTGATGGCTCAAGTTCGTACTGCGCAGTAAAAAATGGGGCGGTTTCGGCCGCCCACCTCAATGGAACTAATACGATGACTTCGGACGCGCCTATTTATAAGCGAATTCTTCTTAAAATGAGTGGCGAAGCCCTATTGGGTGATAGCCATGCCGGTATTGACCCCCTAGTTCTTTCTCGCCTTGCAAAAGATATTCAAGCCTTGGTGAATGCACGTATTCAAGTTGCTATTGTGATAGGCGGAGGAAATTTATTTCGAGGAACGGAACTCAGCGCGATTGGTCTTGACCGTATCACGGGTGATCAAATGGGTATGTTGGCAACGGTCATGAATGGGTTGGCGTTGCGTGATGCCTTAGAGCATATCCATCTTGAGACGCGTTTGTTTTCTTCTTTTGGGGTGACAGGCATTGCCGATGCCTTTGATCGACGTAAAGCTATCCACGATCTTGAACAAAATCGTGTGGTGATTTTTACGGGAGGAACGGGGAATCCTTTGTGTACCACGGATTCAGCGGCTAGTCTGCGTGGTGTGGAAGTAGCCGCTGAAGCGGTGTTAAAAGCCACCAAAGTGGACGGGGTATATTCAGACGATCCTGTCAAAGTGCGTACCGCAACAAAATACGCAAAGCTCACGTTTAAACAAGTGTTGGATCAAGACTTAAAAGTGATGGATTTGTCTGCCATCGCCTTGTGTCGTGATCATAACTTACCTATTCATGTATTTAACATTAATAAACCGGGTGTGCTGATGGATATTGTAACGGGAAAACCAGAAGGAACAGTCATACAAGGTGGGGAATCATGATAGCTGAATTGAAAAAAGATGTAGAACTGAGAATGAAAAAATCAGTGGATGCATTGCATTCAGAGTTAACAAAATTGCGTACAGGGCGAGCGCACCCTAGTTTGCTTGATCACGTGATGGTTTCTTACTACGGTAATGACACGCCACTGAACCAGGTTGCAGCGATCAACGTCACTGATGCGCGTACATTAACAATTTCGCCTTGGGAAAAAACATTGGTATCTGCCATTGAAAAAGCGATTTTGACGGCGAATTTAGGTTTGAATCCAGCCACCTCCGGCACGGTTATCCGCGTTCCCATGCCGCCTTTGTCGGAAGAACGTCGTAAAGAAATGATAAAAGTAGCACGTTCAGAAGCTGAAAATGGACGCGTTTCAGTGCGTAATGTTCGTCGTGATGCCAATAACCATCTTAAAGAACAAATCAAAAAGAAACTCATCACGGAAGATGAAGAAAGACGTGCTCAAGATGAAATTCAAAAAATCACAGATCGTTTTATTAAAGACGTAGATAAAATTCTAGCAGCAAAGGAAGCAGAATTGATGGAAGTATAAAAAGGATTTATATGTTGAGACCTCGCCGCTTAGGCGCTTTGATCCTTGCCTTGTTGTCCTGTTCTTACTTCCAAACGAGCGAAGCTCACGACTTATCCCTTATTTTCAACGATGCTTTTAAAAATGATCCCACCTATCAAGCAGCAGAAGCTAACTTCAATGCTTTAAAAGAAACCTACCCACAAGCCTTGGCCAAGGTGTTGCCTACTTTGTCGCTCGAAGCCAATGCAGCCGCTTCCCATTCAGATATACGTGGTATCACGGGGGGCTCAAATAATTTGATTACACTGGGAGGGAACTCCTTTGGAACAAACGGTTACACCGTGACGTTGACGCAACCCCTGTTTAACTTCAATTATTTTGTGCAATTAAAGCAAGCCGATGCGCAAGTCAAACAAGCGTATGCGAATTATCTGGCTGCAGGGCAAGATTTGATGGTGCGCACTGTCCGTGCTTATTTTGATGTTTTATCAGCCGAAGATACAAAACGATTTGCTGATGCCAATAAAGACGCGATAGATAAACAACTGGGGCAAGCCAAGGCGCGCTACCAAACAGGTTTGGAAACTATCACGGCTGTTTATGAAGCGCAAAGTGCTTATGACACGAGTGTGGCCGAAGCCTTATCAGCCAGAAATGACGTAGATAATGCGAAAGAAGCTTTGCGTGAACTCACCGGTTATGCAGTCGAAGAAGTGGCGCCACTGGATGCGCATAAATTTAAATTACAACCTCCCAAACCTTTGGGTGTGGAAGAATGGGTAGTTAAAGCCACGCAACAAAATCTCAGTTTACAAGCTGCACGTTTTGGTATGGTGGCAGCGCGACAACAAATCAAAATGAATTATGCGGGTCACTTACCTACGCTCAATGTTGTCACGGATTACACGAAACAAAATGGTAATTTTTTTGGATCCATTAATTATGGTCAAAGTGATGTAGGTCTCCAATTATCTGTTCCTATTTACAGTGGTGGTCAAGTCAGCTCGCAAGTACGTCAGGCGAAAAGCCAATATATACAAGCGGGTGATGAAGTTGAAAAAACATATCGTCATACCTTTGTGTCCACACGACAATTATTTAATAGCGTGATGACCGATGTGGCAAAAGTAAAAGCCGATCAACAATCGGTTATTTCTCATCAAAGTACGCTGAAAAATACGGAAGCAGAATATCAAGCGGGCACGAGAACCATGGTGGATGTATTAACCGCCATCAAAAACCTTTATCAAGCTCAACAAACATTATCATACGATAGATACACCTACATCGTTGATACGGTGTTGTTAAAGCAGGAGGCCGGCATTTTATCCGGTGAGGATATAGCTGAGTTGAATCAGTGGTTGTTAAAGTCTTATTAAAAAATAATTAAGGAGAAACGCGATGTTTCGAGGCAGTATCGTCGCATTGGTGACGCCGATGACAGAAGACGGTGCCATCGATTTTAATGGGTTAAAATGTTTAATCGATTGGCATATTGAAAACGACACAGATGCTTTTGTATTATTAGGTTCAACGGGTGAAGGAATATGTTTAACAGAACACGAGCGACGTGATGTATTAGCGACGGCATTGGCGCATATCAATGGCCGAAAGCCTGTGATGGCGGGTACGGGTGCGTCCTCCACCGCTCAGACCATTGAGCTGACAAGGCAGGCTATGTCAGAAGGGGTGGATGCTTGTTTAGTGGTGGCACCTGCCTATAATCGGCCGCCGCAAGAAGGATTATATCGTCACTATGCTGCTTTAGCTGAAGCGGTTCCTTTGCCGATCATTTTATACAATGTGCCTTCGCGTACAGCCTGTGATTTATTGCCTGAAACGGTGGCACGTTTAGCAAAAATAGCGAATATTGTTGGCATTAAAGACGCGACAGGACATTTGGCACGCTTGAAGGAAATGCAAGCTTGCTGTAAAGACAGTCTCAGCTATTTTAGCGGGGATGATCCGACTGCACTCGAATTTATGATGCAGGGTGGGCGAGGTGTCATTTCGATTACCGCCAATATTGCACCCAAATGGATGCATGAATTATGTGAAGCGGCCTTACAAGGCGAAGCTGAAAAAGCAAAGATCATTGATAATAAATTAGCGGATTTACATAAATTGATGTGTATTGAACCCAATCCTATTCCTGTAAAATGGGCGCTGAGTCAGCTGGGTTTTATCTTACCCGTGTTACGTTTACCCTTGGTGCCGCTCTCGCTTGCGCAGCAGCCTCGGATAGCAGAGGCATTAAAAATTTTACAATGAATGAAAAAAAGGTAAGAATGGCGGCTATTTGGTGGAAGTAAATGGGTTTGATGACGATGTTTCAAGATAGAATGAAAAACGCAGTGTGTGGCTTGTGTTTTGTCACTTTGTCAGCCTGTGCCCCTATCAAACAAAATTATCAAGAATTTAAAAACAAACCGAACGCCTATCTAAAAAGTCAGTGTTCGCCAGAATTGCGTGTTCCTGCGGGGATAGAGCACGAGCCTTTGTTGGCAGATGATCGTGTTCCGCCAGGTGAGGTACCCCAAAAAGCCGCTTCTTTATTGCCGCCAGAAAGTTTGGCGCAGAAAGTAGCAGAAGGTAAGGTGTCGCCTAAGGCGCTCAAGCGTGTGTCCCGCAGTGAGTTACAAGAAAAAGACCACGTCTGGGTGTTGATGATCACAGATGAGCCCGATCGTGTTTGGAAGAAACTAGAAAAAGCCTTGAATCGACGAAAACTACGTATCTTGCAGAAAAATCAAGAGATTAAAGTCTATTATATCCTGGATACTTACCCCACAGACGGTAAAATCACGTTGAAAACACCTATTTATCAAGTGCATCTGCGAGCCACAGAGGAACAAAATACAGAGATTTATTTATTGGATAATGATGGGCACAAACCTAATGCTGCGGTAGCTCAACGCCTGCTTACGGAAATTCAGCAAGGCTTGCAGGGTCATGCTGTGCATGAGCTGCCTAATCTTTTGAAAAAATTACTGACGGAGCAATAAAGTTTTTGGAGAGGTACCGAAGCGGCCACAACGGCACCGACTCGAAATCGGTCGGGGGTTAACGCCCCACGAGGGTTCGAATCCCTCCCTCTCCGCCAAACCCTTGTTAAAAAAATGTGTCGAATTCAGTGCAAATCTGGTATAGTTATTGACCATTTTGAAGCGAGAGTGCAGTTATGACACGTTTTATGTTGTCCTTTTTTGTTTTTACGGCCTTGGTTTTTTGTGCGCAAAATGCGCATGCCGTGGATTACTCTAAGGCCTACCTGAATAACCAATCCAATTATGTCCTGGTTCGAACAAGCGAATGGAATATTTCCCAGGGAACACTTGTTTGGCAAGATGCGAAGCTGCCTTATGCGAAAGGGTTTAATAAGTTAGTTTCAGTGCGATTTGATTATGAGGGGTTGATACCTGATTGGGCAGAAGCGCATGCAACGTACAGTTATTACGCTGTGCCTGATTTTGTCAAACAAGGTGAATGTGTGTTTGAATTTAGAACCCAAGATAAAGTGTGGAACCCCAGCTTTTTGAATTCTCATTGCACGGGTCCTATTCATTTAAGTTTAATACACCGTGGCGGTGGGATTAGTATGGATAACTATATCTACGAACTACTCGGGTAAGCTAGGGTCTGTTTACAATTCTAACTATGCTGGCCATAAACCCTTGATTTACTGTGCTCCGCTACTCACATACCCACCCACGTATGCTCCGTTGCGGTGCTCGAAAATCAAGGGTTTATGTCTCAGCCTAGCGAATTGTAAACAGACCCTACTGTATCTCAAACAAAGCTTCCATAAATTGTTCTGCATTAAAAGGCTGTAAATCTTCTTTTTGTTCGCCCACACCAATGAATCGGATGGGCACATTGAGTTTTTTTGCAATGGCAAAAATGATGCCTCCTTTCGCTGTGCCGTCTAATTTCGTTAACACGATGCCGGTGATTTTCATGGCCTCGTTAAATTGTTGAGCTTGGATGAGTGCGTTTTGTCCTGTAGAAGCATCTAATACAAGCAATACTTCATGGGGCGCAGTTTCATCTAATTTTTTCATGACACGCGATACTTTCTTCAATTCTTCCATTAAATTTTCTTTGGTGTGTAATCGGCCTGCGGTGTCAGCAAATAAAATATCAGCCTGACGTGCAGTAGCCGATTGCATGGCATCATAAATAACAGACGCACTGTCGGCCCCCGTGTGTTGAGCGATGACGGTGATATGGTTGCGATCGCCCCACACTTTAAGCTGTTCAACCGCGGCTGCACGGAAGGTATCCCCGGCGGCTAAAATAATTTTTTTATTTTCTTGTTGATAGAAGTGCGCCAATTTACCAATCGTGGTTGTTTTGCCTGCCCCATTTACACCTAAGGTTAAAACAACGAAGGGTTTTGTTTGTTCTGGGATAACTAAAGGCTGTTCGCAAGGTTTAAGAATGCGAAGCAGTTCTTCTTTGAGCGCGAGTAACAGTGCTTCCGCATCATGGAGTTGTTTGCGTGCTATTTTTTGAGTGAGATCATGAATAATTTGAGTGGTGGCTTCAACACCGACGTCTGCCATTAAAAGTTTTGTTTCAATTTCAGTTAAAATCGTTTCATCAATATTTTTTTTGCCAAGAAAAAGCGTGGCTAAACTTTCAGAAAAAGTATGTCGTGTACGACTTAACCCGGTTTTTAGTCGGGAAAAAAAAGAAGCTTTTTTTTCAGTAGGTGGATTTTCAGATGACTTTTTTAGGAACTTAAGCATAATAGTTCAGACAATAAGTAAATAGGCCAAACATTTTACCATAAGTGAGAGAGTGTGTTAGGTATGAAAGCAAAAACAGGGGCGGGAACCGTTCGCATTATAGGCGGGAAGTGGCGTAGTCGACGGCTAGAGGTGCTGGAACAAGGTGTGCGCCCCACATCAGACAGAGTAAAAGAAACCCTGTTTAATTGGTTATCGCCTATTTTGCCCGGTGCAGTTTGTCTTGATTTGTTTGCAGGAACAGGCGCGCTTGGTTTTGAAGCCGTTTCTCGAGGTGCTTCTCATGTGGATATGGTGGATGGATCTCATCGGGTGATTGAACTATTGAAAAAACAAGCAACGATATTGGATGCGCCTGAAGTGAATTTTTATCAGCTTAACCTTCCTGATCAGTTAAATGATTTGCCGTCTACGGTTTATGATATCGTGTTTATGGATGCACCCTTTCGTCAAAATTTTCTCATACCTTGCTGTCAATGGTTAGAACAAACCAAACGATTAGCCTCAAATGCCTATATTTATATAGAAATGGAAAAAGAATTAGCGCCTTTGAGTGTGCCTGCCACGTGGGAGATTTGGCGTAACAACTTGGCTGGGCAGGTCGCCTATTGTTTGTACAAAAAAACAAGACTCTCGAATTCATCTTAAATGCTACTATAATAGGTAGATGCAATAACGGAAGACTTTATAAAGGGAATTTATTATGGTCGACGAAAATGATCTGGCTGCTACGGATGATTCTGCCCCTAAACCTGCCCCGAAAATAGATCCTGAACAAGAACTACAATTGCTGACGCGCTATGCTGCCGCTATTGGTAAAAAAGTATTAAAGAGTGAAGCCGATCTGGATCCCACCTTGCAACCCTTGCCTGAAATGGCAGATTGGTGTTTGCAACATGGCAGTATTGTGGTGATGACAGGCGGATTAATTTTAGCAAGCAATCCTGCCTCGCGTGATGTGCAAAGCTGTAAAAGCATGTTGGTTGCAAAAGGGATTACACCAAAAGAAGTGTTACCCGCCACCAGCGGTCTTATCAGTATTTTATTGCAAAGTTCAATGAGAGAAGAAGGTGCAGGCGAAGAAGATTTGGTTGCCATGACGACGAGTCAACAACAACGTTTACGCACCTTAGTGAAAGAAGCGATCGATGTGGGGGCCAGTGATATTCATTTGGAAATCAGGGAAAATGGCACGCGTGTTCGCTTTCGTAAAAATGGTGAATTATTCCTTCATGCAAAATGGGCAACCAAAGCAGGCAAAGAAATTGCCTCCGTTGCGTTTAATAAAGAAACCGATCAAGCCACTGCACACTTCAATCCTTTAGTACCACAAGATGCTTCTATGCCTTTGGATATCGAAGGCCATAATATCCGTTTGCGTTTGGCAAGTTTGCCTGCGCACGGGGGGTTTGACATGGTGATGCGGATTCTTTCTACCGGCACAGAAGGTATTCCTACACTCGAACAACTCGGTTACACCAAAGAACAAGTGTTTATTATTACGCGTGCGACCAAAATGCCACACGGGGCTGTGTTAGTGGCGGGTCCAACAGGTTCAGGTAAAACCACGACGTTGGCTTCGTGTTTGAATCTTATTGAAACACAGCGCAAGATGTACACGATTGAAGATCCGGTTGAAAAATTAATTCCAAATGCAACACAAGTACCAGCGAATGTTGAAAAAGAAGATCGTAATTTTGCCGCGATGGGGCGCGCTTCCTTGCGAATGGATCCAGACGTCGTGGTATTGGGGGAAATGCGGGATGAAGATACCGCCGCGGTGATGGTACGCGCGGCCATCACAGGTCACTTGGTTTTTTCAACCATCCACACCAATTCTGCGCCTGCTATTGTGACGCGTTTAGCCGACATGAAAATCCCGCGAGGGTTATTGGCCGATCCTAATTTATTGGTTTGTCTGATGTTCCAGCGTTTGGCCGCCAAACTGTGCCAAGCGTGTGCTGTGCCTATTAAACAATCCACGGATCCTATCCATCAAGATCTCATGAAACGTTGGACGGGCTTATTCAACGGAGATTGGAATAATGTCAAAGTGCGTGGAAAAGGATGTGAAAAATGTCACGGAACGGCATTGAGTGGCCGAATTGTAATAGCGGAAGTGATCTGGGTCGATCAACCTGGGCGTGAATTTATTCAAAATGCAGATACCTTGGGTTGGAGCAAATATTTAAAAGAGCATGGCTGGCAAGATTATCAAGAAAATGCCATGCGAGTTGTGAATGAAGGTGTGTGTGATCCGCTGGATATTGAAAAAATCATCGGTGAAATCAGTGCAGAATTTGCTGAACAAAGCTTCGTTTATGGGAAATTAGCATGAAGAATGTGGATATCAATTTAACAAAGTGGTTGCCCCCTCAATGGGTGGAGAAAATTAAAAAATTACAATTTTCTGGAAAAGAGCAACAAGGTTTTTTGGAAGATGTAGCTGTATTGGTGAGTGATGGCGTGCCACCTGCCTATGCGGTTGAAATGGTCGGGCGAATTGCGAAAAAAGGTGTAGTAAAAGAAGTGGCGGCCCACATCGTGCAAAAAATCGCCGAAGGTAAAATGTTAGCAGACGGCATGGAGGCATGGTTTCCTGTCCCGATTGTTGAAATGATTCGAGCAGGTGAGCGCGGCGGTACACTTGCAGATACGCTGGAGTTTGCGTCGCGCACCTTAGGGCAATCCAATTCCGTGATGGCTTCTTTTATCAGTGGGCTTATTTACCCTATCGTAGTCATCATCATGGGAAGTGGTGTCTGCGTTTTTGTTAATAAAAGCGTATTTAAACAATTTGAAAGTATTAAACCGGTGAGCGAATGGCCTTCCAATGGGCAAGACTTAGTGGTCTTGGCAAACTTCATTGAAGACTGGTGGTGGATCGTGATTTTGGCGATAGTCGGTACCATTATTGGGATGGCGCGTTTTTATCGCAATTACACAGGGCGTTTTCGTTTTACAGTTGATCACCTACCTCTTTTATCTATCTACCGACGTTTAGTCGCAGCACGTTTTATGGAAACCCTCGGAATGTTGGTGGCTAATGGCATTGCTTTCAAACAAGCCATTAAAATTGTTCAATTTAATACAACGCCTTATCTCACCTCTCATCTGGTTCAAATGGAATATAAACTAGGTTCAGGTAAGTTGAACATTGCAGAAGTACTCGACACAGGATTAATTGATGAGGGGGATGTGTTGAGATTGCAAGCAGTCGCCAATGCTAAAGGTGTGGAGCAAGCCTTGATACGTCTAGGGAAGCATGCGACTGAACAAGGTGAAAAAACGATCAAGTTGACGGGTAAAATATTAGGTGGGATATTATTAGCTCTGGGCGGTGGCCTGGCTGCTTTTATGGTAATGGCTATTTATGCGGTCGGATCATCACTGGCAGGTTAAGCGTTTATGGAGTAGTTGAATTTAGGGAGAAGTCTCATGCACGTTATTAAATCTCAGCGCGGTATCGGCTTGTTGGAATTAATGTTGTCATTGGCAATCATTGCTATTTTGTTAGTGATGGCGACACGTTACTTCGGTTCAGCAAGACAAGGTCAACAAGTTGCTCAAGCTATTTCAATGGTTCAAGCTATCTCAGCTGCATCGCAAAATTACTTCGTCGCAAACAGTAACTCTATGGCAGGTGTATCAGCCATTCTTGCTTCTGGAAACAGTTATTTGGTTAACCCTCCTAAAAATGGTCCGTGGGGTGGTTCAGTGAAAGTAAGCGCTGACTCAGGCAATGCCAGTGCGGTGGATATTACTATTCCTAACGTGCCTGATGCAGCGGCTTGTACGAGTTTGATGAGTGCATTAGGTACTGAATCAGCACAAAATGCGAAAGCGCCTTCTTGTGCACCCGGTGCAGCCGGTTTCTCTGGGGGTTTTTAGTATTTTCGCTATGCGCCATGATGAAATTAGGATTTTCCTCTCTCGTTTTGCGGGAGAGGATATCCGCGCAGAAGGAGGTAAACTACCTTCCGCTCAGCGAGGGGTAGGTTTGTTGGAACTTTTGCTCGCCCTCGCGATTTCGTTCGCGTTAGTGTTGATGAGTATTCGTTCTTATGAAGGTTATCGTCATCGCGCTGACATAGCCATCGTGGGAGAAACGGTGGCAGCCATACAGATGGCCGCGAATAATTATTATTTATCTAATTGTGCGTCGGGTGCGAGCCAACTTCAATTGAGTACTTGGCAAAGTGTGAGTGTGTTAGCCGAAGATTTGCCACAGTTGGCAAATTTGAATAATCCTTTGGGAGGACCTTTTCCAACGGGAGAGTATTATCAAATTCAATATATGCAAATACCTAATACCACGAATATTGCCTTATGTGTGCAAGCAAATTTGTGGAAAGGCTATCCAGCAGAAAAATATTACAGAGTGTTAAATGCTATCACGTATTCGGGTGCGACATTGGCAACAGGTATTTTTTGTAGTGCGTCGGGTGAGAATGCCGTGGTGTGGCAAAGTTTACCGACTTTACCTACCGCGAGTTATCCCAACCCGCAAGTCTATGAGGCGTTGAAACATTATCGTGATGAAAATCAAACCACTTCTTCTTTATGTCCAATATGATATTGACGGCTCGGAGAGAAAGAGTGAAGGCCGCCATTGTCCCATACCCTCTGGGCCGTCATTGCGAGTGGAACGAAGCAATCTACCTTGATGCCTTGTGGTTGTTCAACAGAGGTCCAATGAAAAAAAACCAAGGTTTTACATTGCTCGAACTCATGATGGTCATTCTTTTAATGACTGTCATGATGATAGCGACCTTCCGAACCATGCAAGAAAAGGCAGCTGCCATGCAAGTGCAGCGTGCTACGCAAGATGTCCAAGCCATTTTAAGCGGTGCGCAAGAATACTACCTTACACAAAATGTATGGCCAGGGAGTGATGGAGAAAATCTTGCACAAACTCAGCTGGCAGGGGGAGGCTATATAAGCTCCACTCTCCTTAACAGTCCTTGGGGAACCACTTATAGCTATTGCCCCCTGTTATTGAGTGCAGAAAATGTGCCTGCAGTTTGCCCGGCCAAGCCAGAAGCAGTGGCTTCAATGAATGCAGGTTTTTACGTTTATTTCTCTGTCAATAATCGTGCTGCGGCCAGTGCCATTGCTTCCCTATTACCCAATGGAAGGGTGGTGTCGTCCAAAGCTGAAGCCAGTTCCGCTGCAGGAGGTGAGTTTGCGGTGACTCCGACAGGGGGAGGAAGTACGACGGCACTCTATCAAGTGCAAACCTATGTTGTGATGGGGACCATGGACACGAGAAAATTTATTCAATATGCGAATACAGTAGAAGCACTGTGTCCGAATGCCAGTGTGGGGGCAGCGGTAGCGGGCGGCGGCGGAGGATACATCATTAAGCAAACCCCTGTAACAGGTGAGTCGGCGCAAGTGCCGGCGCCGAGTTGTCCTGAGGGTTGGACGCCGCAGCTTTATACCAGCCCGTCTGGTTTTGCCTCTTCGCCTTCTGCTATTTCCGTTGTAAGTCAAAATGGTTCTTCTCTTCAATCCGTTATTTATCCTTCCATGTCAGCTTATTACGTAGTGCCGCAAAAAGTGATGGGCGAGAATGGAGATTTATTGGGTTGGAATATCTATACGCAAGCTTGGCAAGGGGGTGGGGGAGGGGTTTCCAACCCTTGCGGCAGTCAGGCGATCGTGAATGTCTTTACACGTTGTACCCAATTACCTGAACCATCTTAAGGCTTCAGATCTGGCCTATAATGAAAGTGTGTCTGAATAAGTTTTTTTGAATGGCAGTGCTTAGCAGCCCCTTTGGCTGTCATTGCGCCCCGGGCCCTGGGTCGTCTTGCGGAGTGAAGATCGTTACTGTTTTCCCCCTCCGGAGTCGTCATGGCGGAGCGAAGGTCATTACTGTTTCCCCTCCGGGCCGTCATTGCGAGCTTCGCTAAGCAATCCACCTTGACGCCTTGAACGATGATCGAGGATTTGAAGTTAGAAGGTGACAAGTACGATGAATACAACGCTGGTTATGTTTCTATTATCCTTATGGATGATCCCTTGGGCTTCATCATGGGCTTTGGCGCCTTCTGCAGATGCAACTACCTATTACGAGGGTATGCAAATTGATGTTTTTCCTCCTTCTGTCGTCAATAATATAAGTTTGATCAGTGCAGTGAGCAATGAAACCAGTGTACGCCAGACTTACCTTGTACCGACAGGGACATTTATTCCTGTTCCAAATTGTCCGTCTAAGTTAGTGCCGCAAATCTATACGTCGCCGGCATTATTTGCCGATATGAACTCTGACGGGCAATGGCCCGTTCAAGGTGTCTATACTTATGCCAACCCAATACAGTCGTGGGGTCGTACAGCGGCAACAGGTTGGGCAATTTCGATGACAGGTTGGATAGTTTCAATGTGGATTTCGACACCCAATGGATGGGCAAGTTGGTCAGCGCCTGCTAATACGTCATCTAGTTCATTGGGTCAGAGCGCGCTTATCCAAGTGATTACCCAATGTTGTAATCCGAATGATCCGGCTTCATTGGGGTGCAGCAGCTAAGAGGTAGAGATGAAACGACAAATACAATATATGTTGTTTTTGTGCTGTTGTTGGAGCACAGTGAGTCTGGCTGATTCTTCCAGTCCGTATGAATTATGGGGTCAAAATTATACTAACGGTGGCCCTCCCCCCGCTCTTGATCCCATGGTGTATTGCTGTTACTCGAATCCTGAAGTGTTAACGGGAAACCCTGTGCCAACCCAAAAATACTCACAGGCGGTACAGCAGGTTGGTGGAGCGCAATTTGTATGGTCCAATAATAATTGGATCGATGTCTTTGGTGAAGCTACTTACTGGCAAAGTTTGAGTTGTAGTAGCGGATATGCTCTCAGTGTTGCGCAGATGAATGGGGGGAGCTTTTACCTCCAGTGCGTTCCTCTAAGCGTTACCTCACAGTGTGGTTGGATGTCGGTAAGTGCTTGTCAACAAACTATTACGCAAAATACGGCAACGGCTAATCAATAATAAAACTTTCTCCACACCCACACGCGCCTTTTTCGTTGGGATTGGTATATTTAAATGAGGCGTTTAATCCTTGATGTTGAAAATCGATATTCAAGCCTTTGAGATAGCGCATAAAATCTGATTTGCTTACTAACACGCACACATCCTGTGCCATGGGAAACATCAGTTCATCTTTTTCTTGTGCTTCCGCAATTTCTGGCTTGTAAGCTTTTCCCGAACAACCCGCTGTTTTAATGCGTAAGCGTAAGCCAATGCCTTTACCCTTTTTTTGAATTTGTTGGCGCACATAAGCAAGCGCCGCTTCGGTCATCGTAATAGGCGGGAGTGTCGCTAATTCTTTTTCAGGATTAAACGTAGACACGGTCATGCCAAGATCCTCTTAGAGTAAGCCTAATTCTTTTAATCGTTCGGTTAAATAGCTGTGGGCCGTGTGTCGTTCAGACAGGCGTACGTCATCGCGCGGATGCAAAAATAAAGGCATAGAAAGCCGTTCTTGTTTGGCGGCTTCACCCGTGGGATTTTTAACTTGATGCACGGTGGAGCGATACCAACCTTCAGAACATTCTTCTAACATATCGCCTACATTCACAATCACCATGCCGTGATCGCATTGGATATCATGCCAGCGACCCAGCGCATCTTTTACTTGCAGGCCTGGTTCAGTCGCGGCCGGTAATAAAGTAATTAAATTAATATCAGCGTGTGCAGCTGCGCGTATCGCATCAACAGGTTCATCACCTCTGAGCGGGGGATAACGTAAAACACGAAACAAAGTGTTAGGGCTGTCAGTAATCATTTGACTTAAAGGCATCGAAAATTTTGTAGAAATGTCAGCAGGAGTATGCAATTCAATCCAATTCAATAACTGGGCCGCGAGTTCAGTTAATTGTGTTTGTAATCGACGTGTTTTATCGCTCAACATCTCAGGGTAACGTCCCCAAGGGTAGAGATGATAAAATTCTTTTAAATCTTTTTCTTTATATCCTTTGGCCGTTTCAGATAAATCAGGTGGAACATAGCCCTCTTGTGTATTGCGATCAAATAAGTAGTTGAAACGTCGTTCATCTTTAAAAAATTGTCGCCATTCTTCATACACTTCATCTAACAAAGTGCTATCAATGGGATGATGGCTGATTACGCCAAATCCCGTTTTACGTAAAGAATCCGTAAATGCAAGCGGCGCATCTTTATCAGTGTAATCGACAACAGCAATGTTCATAGAAACTCTCCACTCTATTTGTAACAATTCAGCCTTTTACCCTCCGGGACATTATTGCTCCCCATCCCTCCGGGGCAGGGTCCATATATGACGCCCCGGAGGGCGAGAGGGGGTTCTGAAGCTGTCCCCCTTTTTTACAAGCAACGAGAAGGCTTAGGTAACCCTGCCAAGCGGCTTGCTTGGAGCATGAGGCTTTTGGGAAACAGGGTTTGGATATATAAACTGCTCGCCTTTTCTTGCGGCCAAATTTGGCGCAGGTATTTTACCAGAACGCGTTGAGAAGGGGTAAGCCGGTGTTGAAAATAAAAATCTCGAAAAAAATGGATAATAGCCAAATGTTCTGTCGTTAGCCTCAAACCCTCTTCCTGCGCAACGGCTTCCATAAAGGCATTGGACCATTGCGTGGGGTCTTTTAAAAACCCTTCTTTATCACAGTCAACGTGCATCCTCTTTCCCCTGCCTTAATATTTCAAACAAATAGAGGCTTGTTTGATCAAATCACGCATCCCTGCAGGATCAAGTAAAGTCACAGGCAGAATAAAACTGCCTTCGTGCGCCAAAACAAATACCGAATGAATATCATACCAAGGCCAGGCTTTTATTTGTTTTTGTAAAAGAAGCGTCGCCTCATCAGAAGTAGGTAACAGTTGTTTAACGGCTTCGTCTGAAAATACAACAGAAAGCGGAACTTCAAAAGCCGATGCGGCCAGCGCCATATCAATCGCAAGTTGTGTTTCTGTGAGTGTGCCGCGCTGAATCAAAATAAGCATCGATTTTTTCATGATGAGGCCGCTTTGAATTGATGGACTTCATCAGCTTGGAGTGCTTTTGCCATGAAAGTAGCTAGTCCGGCTATTTCAATGTGCTGACAGGGGAGAGCGCGTTGTTCTGCGCTTTTTGCGCATGCATACAGCGGTAATACGTGTTCCTTCGCTAAGTTTTGCCAAGAAGACGAGCTTGTATTTAGTACGCCTTCACCATAAAGAAAAACACAATCTATTTGAATTTGCTTTTCCAGTAAGGACAAACAAAACTGATAAGCCGGTTCGGCGGGATAATTTTCAACGAGGACAACAACATGAGGGTTGATAAGAGAAGGGGGAGCGCAGAGCTCCCCCCGAATGGATGCCTTAGTCACGACTGCTGCCACCATTACCACCTAATAACATCAGCAAACTGACAAAAATGTTATAAAGTGCAACGTATAGATCGATGGTAGCCATAATATAATTTGTCTCGCCACCATGAATGATTTGGCTGGTTTTATAGAGGATGATGCCGGAGCTCAAGAGCACGAACATTGCTGAAGCGGCCATCATGCCCACCGGCATGTGAAACAAAAGACCCGCCAAGCTCACCAAAAAGGCCACGAGCAAGCCCATCATCAAAAAACTGCCCATGAAGCTAAAGTCTTTCTTTGTGATAAGTGTAAATAAAGACAGAGCCATGAAAATCACGCCCGTTGTACCTAGGCAGGTGATCACGATTTGTTGCCCATTGACTACGTGATGAAGGTAAACATTTAAAACAGGTCCGAGGGTGTACCCCATAAAACCGGTGAGTGCGAACACAGACACGATACCCCAGCCACTGTTTCGTAAGCGTGTTGTTAAGAATAACAAGCCAATGTACCCAAGTAGCGTGACAAAGGGATTAAGGGGGGGGGCCAGACTGAACATAGCCCAGCTCGCGGTGAGGGCGCTAAATAACAACGTTAAGCTCAATAAAATATAGGTATTGCGTAGCACGGCATTCGTTGCCAAGGCAGATTCACGGCGACGAATGAGAGTGATATTGTCAGACATGGTATAACTCCTTTCAGATAGACCAGGCGCTAGTGTACCATGCTGGGGGATTATTTTTTAGAAGGATGTGCTTCGTTTTATGTTACATACCCATATTAAGTTCTTTTTTTTGCCGCCTTGCCTGATTTTGGTATTTTTAATATTAGGTCTAGTGTTCTGGCGTTTTCGAAAACTTTCCTTGGTTTGTTTTTTCTTGGGGACCTTTCTTTTGTGGGCCCTAAGTTTGCCCGTATTTGCAAAAAAAATAGCAGCGCCTTTGAAACATACCCCGCCTTTAGTGCATATTGCCTATGAGCCTCACGCTGCCATCGTTATTTTGGGGGGGTCGCGTGCATGCAATGCACCTGAATTTCAAGGGAATGACGATGTGAGCCAGTATGCCTTGATGCGTTTACGATACGGTGCATACTTGGCAAAACAATCTCACTTACCCGTGTTGGTATCAGGTGGCAGTCTTTTTAAAGAGAAAGATTCAGCGGCGGCCCTCATGAAAAAATCGTTAGCCCGTGATTTTGGTATAACAGCAAAATGGGTGGAGGAGGGGAGTCGAAATACGCAAGAAAATGCCATTAATTCTCTTAAAATACTTCGCAAAGAAAAAATCAAAAAAATATATTTAGTCACGCATGTGATGCATATGCCCCGTTCCCTGCGTGCATTCAAAAATGCAGATATTCAAATTATTCCTGCCCCCATTGAATTTGGTATAGCGAGTATTCCTGGAGAGCCCATTTTTGAATGGCTCCCTGATATGGCTGCATTGAACATGAGTGAAGGTGCGCTGTATGAATATGAAGGGCAGTTATGGCAAGCCTTGCGCTACCAACACAATTGATTTTAATGTCAACTGCCCCTAATGGTCACGTTTGAAAATAGAGTGAACAAACGTTTGTAAGTCCTCTGTATTAAAAGAAAGAGAACTTAAGTTCGTTAAAGCGCGCGTTTGTAAATCCTGAAGTAGGTTTTTAGCTAATTGAATGCCCACGATGCAAGGAAACGTTTGTTTGTGATTCGCTTTATCTATGCCTGCGTCTTTGCCAAGTGTGCTTGTCTCACCTTCAATGTCTAGTAAGTCATCTTGCACCTGATAGGCTAAACCAAGCTGTTGAGCGAATTCAGTTAAATGCTGTTGATCTGTTGCAGTGAGTGTGGCCAAAGAGGCAGGCATACACACAGATGCTTTTAAAAGTTGTCCCGTTTTAAGTTGATGTAGTTCAGTCAGTGCTTCAATTGACAGCGTGTGGTGTGTTGCGTGAAGGTCTAATACTTGTCCCTTCACCATACCTTTATCCCCGCTTGCTTGAGCAAGTTGTTGTAAAAGTAAGGCTTTATTGTCCCCTGTTAATGAGGGAGAGCTTGCGATGACTTCAAAGGCGAGAATGGATAGCGCATCACCAACCAAAATAGCAGTTGCTTCATCGTATTGCTTATGGCAAGTAGGGCGTCCACGACGTAAATTCGCATTGTCCATGGCAGGCAAATCATCATGAACAAGTGAAAAGGTGTGAATAAACTCAAGTGCACAGGCAATGGGGTTTAATTTTTCAATATTTAATCCCAATGCTTGACCCGTAAAATAAACAAGCAAAGGACGAAATCGTTTCCCACCATTGAAAGTGCAATAGTGCATGGCGTCAAAGAGAGGGAACGATAAGGGTTTGGGCAAATGTGTGTTGAGTGCTTGATTGATTTGCGAACGGTAGTGTTCTAATTGTTGAGGCAGATTCATTGTGCATCACTGTCATCGTAGGGCTCGAGTTTATGCAAGCCATGTTCTTCCACGAGAATTTGTACTTTTTGTTCGGCGGTTTCAAGTGCAGCCTGGCACGTTTGTGTTAGCTTCACACCCTTTTCGAAACTTTTTAAGGCTTCTTCTAAGCTGAGTCCGCCACGCTCCAACTCATCTACCAAGGTATTCAACTTTTTAAGCGTTGCTTCGAAATCCATGTCATTCTCCCGTTTTTCAACTTAACGGAGTATACAAAACAATGTCACAAAAATAAATTTTCATGAGCCTCTTTACAGAAGTGTGTGTAATCAATAAACTTAGCGACCTTGTGAGTTTGCATTGTTTTTTGTGTCATAAACATAAAGAAATTAAAAGTGTTGACATGAAAAAATATCAATGTAGAATGCGCAACTCGTCAAAGCGTTGACGAGAATGTTCTTTAAAAACTGAGAAGACGAAGGAAATAATTGTGGGCATTTGTATTCGTGAGGATATGAACCTGAGCAATTACTTTGAGAGTATTGAGATAGTACGCTAGAGAAGTTGTCGGGGTTAGTATTGAAAGCTTC
>JACREE010000028.1 GCA_016218405.1 Gammaproteobacteria bacterium | reverse complement strand
CCTCGCTCAACGTCTTCTCGTTTAATCCCTCTTAACAAGATACCCACGTTGTCACCAGCTCGACCTTCGTCCAATAACTTACGGAACATTTCTACACCTGTGACCGTGCTCACTATCGTGGGTTTCAAGCCAACAATTTCAATTTCTTCACCTACTTTAACAATCCCTCTTTCAATTCGACCCGTGACCACAGTGCCTCGACCTGAAATCGAAAACACGTCTTCAATGGGTAACAAGAAAGGTTTCGCAATGTCTCGTTCCGGTTCGGGGAAATAAGCATCCATCGCATCCACCAACTTTTGGATTGAAGGTGCGCCAATATCACTGGTATCCCCTTCCAAGGCTTTCAACGCAGAACCAATAATAATAGGGGTTTTATCGCCAGGAAAATTATAACTGCTCAACAAATCCCTGACTTCCATTTCAACCAATTCTAATAGTTCCGCATCATCCACCATGTCTGCTTTATTCAAGTAGACCACAATGTAAGGCACACCCACTTGGCGCGCCAATAAAATATGTTCTCGTGTTTGGGGCATAGGACCATCTGCAGCCGATACCACCAAAATCGCTCCGTCCATTTGCGCAGCACCCGTGATCATGTTCTTCACATAATCCGCGTGGCCTGGGCAATCTACGTGCGCATAGTGCCTTTTGTCTGATTGGTATTCTACGTGCGCTGTCGCAATCGTGATCCCTCGCGCTCTTTCTTCCGGCGCTTTGTCAATCTGATCGTACGCCTTAAATTCACCACCATGCTTTTCTGCCATACACTTCGTTAACGCCGCTGTCAGCGTCGTCTTTCCATGATCCACGTGGCCTATCGTTCCCACATTCATGTGTGGCTTACTACGATCAAATTTTTCCTTTGACATGGTATTTACCTCTCTTATTCAATAATTTGTTAAATTAACCCTTGTGTTTTTCAATTACCGCTTCCGCTACATTAGCCGGTGCTTCTACATATTTACTAAATTCCATGGAGTAAGTAGCCCGCCCTTGCGTTAAAGAACGGAGGGAGGTGGCATATCCAAACATTTCAGAAAGCGGCACTTCAGCCTGTATGGATTTGCCAGAAGGAATATCATCCATCCCCTGCAAAATACCACGCCTTCTATTCAGATCCCCCATCACATCACCCATGTAATCTTCAGGGGTAACTACTTCTACTTTCATGATGGGTTCGAGTAATGCAGGACTTGCTTTTTTAGCCCCTTCTTTAAAACCCATGGAACCGGCAATCTTGAACGCCATTTCACTGGAGTCAACTTCGTGAAAAGAACCATCAAACAAAGTGACCTTCACATCGACCACAGGGAATCCAGCGATCACGCCATTTTCCATTTGCTCTTTAATACCTTTATCAACCGCAGGAATATATTCACGAGGAATCGTACCTCCCACAATTGCATTGACAAATTCGTAGCCCACACCCGGTTCACTTGGTTCAATGCGCAACCATACATGACCATACTGACCACGCCCACCACTCTGACGAACAAACTTACCCTCTTGCTCGACAGACTTACGGATAGTTTCGCGGTAAGCCACTTGAGGTTTCCCCACATTGGCTTCTACATTAAATTCACGACGCATACGGTCAACAATAATTTCTAAGTGCAACTCACCCATACCAGAAATGATGGTTTGACCCGATTCTTCGTCCGAGCGAACACGGAAGGAAGGATCTTCTTGAGCCAACTTACTTAAAGCAACACCCATTTTTTCTTGATCGGCTTTTGTTTTAGGTTCAACTGCCACGTGGATAACAGGTTCTGGGAAATCCATTTTTTCAAGTGTGATGACATCATCGATATCACACAAAGTATCGCCCGTGGTTGTATATTTCAGACCAATCGCTGCAGCAATGTCACCTGCGCGCACTTCTTTAATTTCTTCACGACTGTTCGCATGCATTTGCACGATACGACCAATTCGTTCTTTTCGATCTTTGACTGGGTTGTAAATGGTGTCACCACTACGCACCACTCCCGAATAAACGCGGAAATAAGTCAAAGCACCTACAAAAGGATCCGTCGCGATTTTAAACGCCAAGGAAGAAAAAGGTTCTGCATCACTCGACTTACGTTCAGCCAAGGTGCTGTCTTTGTCAGCCAACACACCCTTAATAGCAGCCACATCGATAGGCGCAGGCAGGTATTCAATGACTGCGTCTAACATGGCTTGCACACCTTTATTTTTAAAGGCAGAACCACATAAAACAGGTACGATTTCATTATTTAATGTTCGAATTCGAAGACCTTTTTTAATTTCTTCGACAGTCAGCTCAACACCTTCCAAGTATTTATCCATCAACTCTTCAGAGGCTTCTGCCGCCACTTCCACCATCTTGTCATGCCATTCTTTTGCTTCGGCTTGCAAATCAGCTGGGATCTCTCTTTCTTCAAAACTCATGCCTTGTGTTTTTTCATCCCAATAAATTGCTTTCATTTTGACAAGATCAATAACCCCTTCAAATTTTTCTTCTGCACCAATGGCTAATTGGATGGGTACTGCATGAGAACCTAAACGCGTTTGAATTTGTTCAACTACGCGCAGAAAATTTGCACCCGCACGATCCATCTTGTTCACGAAGGCAATGCGTGGCACACCATATTTATTTGCTTGACGCCATACTGTTTCGGATTGTGGCTCTACACCACTCACTGCACAAAATACAACGCAGGCACCGTCTAACACACGCAAAGAACGTTCTACTTCAATCGTAAAGTCAACGTGACCAGGCGTATCAATGATATTAATACGATGCACAGGGAATTGTTTTCCCATGCCAGGCCAATAACAACGTGTTGCTGCTGAAGTAATCGTGATACCACGCTCTTGCTCTTGTTCCATCCAGTCCATGACGGCTGCACCATCATGTACTTCACCTAATTTATGAGATACACCTGTATAGAAAAGAATACGTTCTGTCGTTGTGGTTTTTCCCGCATCGATATGCGCAATAATCCCTATATTTCGATAATGTTCTAGCGGTGTACTACGAGTTGATATATCAGCCACGTTTAATTACCTCAGTTCCAACGAAAGTGAGCAAATGCTTGGTTAGCCTTAGCCATGCTATGTGCAGTTTCACGTTTTTTAACAGCTGCTCCACGACCTTCAAGCGCATCCAATAACTCAGCCGCCAAACGCAAAGCCATCGTTTTTTCACCACGAGAAGAGGCACTTTCAACAATCCAACGCATCGCCAAGGTAGTGCGACGAGAAGGCCTGACTTCAACAGGAATTTGATAAGTGGAACCGCCCACACGACGTGCCCTAACTTCTACACTAGGTCTGACATTATCAAGCGCGCGATCAAATAATTGAATTACAATTTGCTTACCACCCGCAGCAGAACCCCCTGCTGCGTCATCTTCTTCTTTGTCTTTTTTACTGTGCACGAATGATTGCACTTTGCTGCCCAATTTTTCTTGCAGCTTTTCTAAAGCACCATACACAATGGATTCAGCTACTGATTTTTTACCGTTAGACATCACTGTGTTGATGAAACGGGAGAGTAATTCACTCTTGTAAACTGGATCAGGTATAATTTCTCGTTTTTGAGCTTCTCTACGTCTAGACATGAATTAATTCCTATGACTCTTTAGGCTTTTTAGCACCATACTTAGAACGACCACGGCGACGCTTAGCGACACCTGCTGTATCCAAGCTACCGCGAACAATGTGGTAACGCACACCAGGCAAGTCTTTTACCCGGCCACCACGAATTAACACAACTGAGTGTTCTTGTAAGTTGTGGCCTTCACCGCCGATATAACTCGTTACCTCATAACCATTTGTTAAGCGCACCCGAGCGACTTTACGCAAAGCGGAGTTAGGCTTTTTAGGGGTCTGGGTGGTGACACGCACACAGACGCCTCGACGTTGAGGACAACCTTTCAGGGCAGGAACATTCGTTTTCTTGACCCTGGGAGCGCGAGGATTACGTATTAATTGATTTACTGTAGCCATGCCTTTCTCTTTTAAATTGTGAATTTTAAAGATGAAAAAATCCGCCGCCTAGCTTTCTTATTCAGAAAGAGGCGGCAGTCTAGTTTTTTTTAAGGCTAATATCAAGCCTTATTGTATAAAATTGCATTCTAAACAATTTTAAGGGTACTTCTTAGTGTGCTCACTTAGAGCTACCCTCAGGACTGGCGTGATTAAACACCAAGACTCGGCAAAAAGCAAGGGGTTTTAAGTCAAACTTTACTTGACAGCGTTAGGTCACATGCCTAGCATCCACAGTTTCGTTTTGACTCCTAATCACCTTCTATGCCTATATCAAAACTCCATGACTTGGTCAAAGATGAGCTTATTGCCGTCGACCAACTTATCCAGCAGCAACTGTCTTCTCAGGCCGCGCTGACGGAGGAGCTGGGCAAACACATTACACAGGCAGGGGGGAAACGCCTTCGCCCCCTGCTGGTTTTGTTGGGAGCGGCACTTTTTGATTGCCGAAATGAACAAGCCATCACACTCGCTGCCATTATTGAGCTTACACACACTGTTTCGCTCTTGCATGATGATGTGATCGATGAATCCTCCCTGCGTCGAGGCAAAAAAACGGCTAATGCTATTTGGGGTAATAAAGCCAGTATTTTAGTGGGTGATTTTTTATATTCTCGCACCTATCAACTCACGGTTACCCTGAAAAATTTAATTTTATTGGATATGCTCGCTAAAACAGGCATGCTCATCACCGAGGGCGAGGTTTTACAACTACAAAACTGCCATAACCCTGATGTCACTGAAAACAATTATATGCAGATTATTACCTCTAAAACGGGGGCACTTTTTTCAGCAGCCGCGCAAATGGGGGCGCTTTTAACTGAACGCCCGCCAGAAGAAGTGGCCGCCATGGCCGCTTACGGCTCTCACCTGGGGATCGCTTTTCAATTAATTGATGATGCACTGGACTACTGCGCCAATCCCGACCAAACAGGCAAGAATTTGGGGGATGATTTGGCTGAAGGGAAAACAACTCTACCTCTTATTTATGCGATGAAAGTGGGTAATGAAGCAGAAAAAAGGCTTATCCAAGAAGCTATCCGCAACGGCGGCCCCGCCCCTTTTGAACAAATTGTTAAAACTATTCAATCCACCGGCGCCCTGGATATTATTCGCCAAAGGGCAAAAATAGAGACACAAAAAGCTATTGAGGCAATTTCTATTTTTCCTGATTCTATTTATCGACAAGCCTTACTCGATTTGGTAGCGTTTGCGCTTGATCGGACATTTTAAACGGAGTGTAGCTCAGCTTGGTAGAGCACTGCCTTCGGGAGGCAGGGGCCGGAGGTTCGAATCCTCTCACTCCGACCATTTGTAGCGGTTTAAGATGGCCTGCTGCGCGGAGGCTCAGGCTCGTCATTGGGTTTTTTGGGTGCAGCGGATGTGTTTGCCCTACTACTAGGCTCTCTGTTCGACCTCGACGGGAGCACTGAAGTTGGATGAGCACCCGCCAGGGGCGCGGGGGGTGTTGCAGGTTCATCTGGTATACGACGTTTTGCTGCTTGCAACTCCGTGAGTAAATTGGCGGCAGCAGAGGATTTTGTAGCGGGTGGCGCGGCGGGGGTAGGCACGCTCGCAGACGCTCCTCCTGTTTTCCGTAAAGTAACCCCACTTTGAAGTTGCGCCAAAAATGGATTTGCAGGTCGCTGATCAGTCGAAGCAGGGGTAGCTGAAGTACTTGCAGCAGCAGGCGATCCTGGCGAAACTGGAGGAGACACCTTTACAGGCCTCAGCGCCGCTGCCCCAGTTTGAGCAATTGCACCCAAGAACCCTTGACGCTCTTCCGAAGGAGGGGGCGGCATTGTTCTGCCTCTCAGTTTTTCAATCACTCCTCCAACAATCGGTTGTTCTTCTTGAACAAGAGCAGGGCTGGTAGATAACGGAGGGGCAACATGTTGTTGTAAAAAGTCTTGCTCACGCAACCCCAAGAGCGCTACACCCACTTCCTCCCTTATTTTTTCCCGTCTCTCTGATTCACTCATTTTAAGTAAATCATCTTTATTTTTAGTGAACCATCCACTTATTTTCGTTCCTAATTCTGCCCTAACAAAGCCTGAAGGCTGAGTAGATTTATCTAGTTCTTTGCCTGCTAAACGCCCTGCAAGAAAAGAAGTTTCTCCCCCCGCTTTTTGAAGCACCTTATCCAACTCATTGAGTATTACCAAGCAATCTTCAGCTTCTCCCTTAAATTCATCAACTTTTTCAAGCACTTTTTGAGAAAAAGAGCTAAGATCACCCTCCCCTGATGCTGTAAAAGCCAACCTTAAATCCAAATCAGCACCAATGGCTTCTCTAACACTCCCAGAGCTTTCAGGGCCCTCTAGCACTTTTGCTATGGCTAAGGCAGAAAAAACTCTCTCCGTAGGCGACACCACTGATTGAGACAATTTAAGAAACCTTTCTTTTTCTTTTTTTTCTTCAGAATGATCCTTAAACTCAGACAACTCTTTTTCAAGATTAAACAATGTCTCGCCCAAAAGAACCCTGCTTACAATTTTTACGGCATGCTTTCCTTCTTCTGTTTCCATTACTTTTTCACCAAGAATCCCTTTGATTTCCGCCTCAATCTCTCTTACCAAGAATTTCTTCTCATCTAAAAGCTGAGAAACTTTTCTATCCAACGAACTTAGTGAGGTTTCTATACGTTGCTTCAGGATTTCTTGCGAAGCCTCCACTTCCTCTAGTTTTCTCCGAATGGCTATGTTGGGATCCTTTCGAAGCTCTCTTCCTTTGGCCTCTCTTTGTGCAGGATGAGCTATACTTTCCAACAATCTTTCTATTTCTGCTTCAGTGGGTCTGGGTTTGTTGATTGCTTTTTCCAGCTCTTTCCGTGTTTTTTCACACTCTTCCAGAGCTTCTTTCAAATTTTCTCTATCTGTATCCAATATTGTTTTCTGGGCAGTAATTTGCGATATTGTGCTATTGATTTTTTCAATCGCTTCACCTAGAGGAACGGCAGGCGTTTTTTGAAGGGTCTTATTAAACAGACAAATCACATTTTTTAGCAAAGCATCCGAACGGGGCAACTCATCCACAAAATGAATCGCTTTATCTACCTCCTCTACTATCTTTTGCTTCCAAACCAAATCTTCGATCCCCTGCTCCCCCGCCAGGGGATCAATCGTTTTCCTTATTCTCCCTAGTTCAAGTTTTTCCAACGATGAAATACGGATTTTTGCTTCCTCCGCTGACAGTCCCTTCAAGCTCTCATTTAACTTTTGTTCTTTATTTCTTATCAGGAGCATCACTTTTTTCTTTGATTCCAGGCCACTCACTGACAACAATATTCTTTCAATCATTTTTGTTTTTTCTTTTATCATATCATTGTATTTCTGTTCATACTTATCCAAATTTTCAGAAAGTTCTGATTTTTTAGAAATTATAAACCGAACAGTTTCACTCAGGTCAGAATATTTTTTTATCATTCCCCCTAGCTTTTTCATACCCTCCATTAATATCAACAAAGCTTCATTAGGTGGGTGATTTTCAAAGCACTCATTGAATAAAGCCGTAAAAGATACGATCTGTCCGGAAAGCTTCTTCTGTAAATTCCTTGTGATTTGAACTTCTTCAGATAACTCATCCTCGCTTGCATCGAGAAATACGCGAACAAAATAATCTTTTAAGTCATTTAACGCAAGTGAACCCACACTCTCATCAGCATTACTCACGATCGACAAAAGCTCGTTTATTTTTTCTGAAAATTCGTCGTCAGGTCTTTTTTGTAAGTCTTGCCGCATGTCGTTAATGCGACGTAAAAAATTATCTTTGAGTTGTGGGTCTTCTACTTCTCCCCTTTTACGAAATGAACGAGGGGCGGGGACAGGAGCAACATTAATAATTCTCATTCCTCCTTCTTCTCTTGCAGAAGAAGCGGCATCAACAGCGGAAAACATTTGCGACAATGACATATTAGGAGGTTTATCTAAGTCAGCAGCGGTCACTTTTCCTGATGTGTCGACAGCCACAACACGAGGAACAGGGAGTGCGTATATTTCTCCGAGTTTGGCAACTAATTGAGGATCACCGAGACGAGAAATCGCTATTTTTTTATCATTTTCACTCAAGAAATTAAAGGGATAGGCTGTGAGTTTCACATCAGAACTACTTAATAAATCTATCGGCAACTGGTTAATCATCGAAACTACAAAATCAATGTTATTTTTTACATTCTCTCTCATATAATCTTTCAAAACAGACTTCATTTTTTTACCCAATGCATCATCAGGTTGATATAGTATTTTATCGATAATTAGAATACGTGAATCGAAACTTATTTCATTAGAATTCAATAAAGACAACCACTCCTTGTGATTTAATATTCCTGATAAAGTTCCCATAAAAGTATTAATCACGTCGGGATGATTTATTAAGCCTGGTTTTTTCAGGATGACGTCTTTCATATTTTCTATTTTTACTAATGAATTTCGTTTGATTTCCCCTTGCAAGCCGATAGAGGATAAAAAATCATGTATTTCTGGATTAACTTCTCTGTTATTCATGCAACCATAAATTTGTACTTTTTGTTCAACTGTCAATCCGGAAAAAATTTCAATGAATCCGTATTTATCACACAGCACTCTAAAGAGAGCAGGTTGACGAATATTTTCTAACATTGATTTTCTTTGTTCATCAGAAATAAGGTCGAAAAGATGAATAGATGAAGCACTTTTCTCTCCACTTAACCAAGTCTCAGGCAGACTTTCAATGAGCGCTAAAGTTAATTTTTCTCTAGACGATAAATTCTTGAAAACAGCTTTCATGGTTGCTTCAATTTTATCTCTTAGATCTCCTTCTGATAACTCTAGCATTTTGACGAGAATTTTTGATTTTATATCAATTTTTACTGCATCATTGTTAAAAATAGATAACCATAAAGTTTCATCATTTTTTCCTCTTAAAGTCTCCCCCATTCCAGCCAGGAATGTTTTTTCAATCACGGGGGTATTTAAACCAGCAGGATTTCCTTTAATATCTAAGGCTTCTACCAACCCCTCTTTCTTTTTGATGTTTCTGACAGCATCATCCTCATTTCGACCCAAAGAAATAAATCCATATTTATTACATAATTTTTCCACCCACTCATCGTCATTTAACAGACCCAGTACTGTTTGTTTTTTATTATCAGTCAAGAATTGAAGGGGATAAGCAGTTGAATTTATAAACGAAGCAGGTAATTGATCAATGATTCTCGCTATCATGCCCATGGTGACGTCATCATCATTAAAATACTGCACAAAAACCGAATATATTCGGTCTATAATTCTATTATCCGTCGTTCTATCCATCGACATAGAAAGCATTTTTTCAATGATCATCAGTTTTGATTCAGGCCTTAAGTCTTTGTTTTTTAATATCAATAACCAATCATCCACCTCTTTAAATTGAATCAATTTTTCTGTAAATAAATTAATAAAAACGGGATCATTCAAAAAATACATGATGTTTTCATTTTTTAGATCACGCATCTCCTCTTCAACAAGAGGTGAATTTTTGTCAACAGCAAGACAATCTTTTAAAAAAAATATTTTTTGTTGAACAGACAATTTCTGTCTCAGCGCCACTTTTTCTAGTTCACTTATTCTGATGTTAGCTTTAGCTGTTCTACTGCTTGTTGATGTAATCTCATCTAGCAACAATGCTCTCACCATCGCTTCTCCGAGACAAGGAACAATTTGCGCATACATTGCCGTTCCTTGAATTCTTTCTCTTTGTTCTTTCTTCTTGGCAAGCTCGCTATTTACCTTATGGAGATTTTTTTTAGATACCTCAACACGTCTAGTAGCCGTTGCTTTTTCCACCTTCAGTGTTTCTTTTTTTCTCTCATCATGCGTTCTCTCCATCTTGACTGTTATCGATGTATAACTCTTTTCCTCTACACCAACCTCCTCTGAACACTGTTTTGAACGTTTACTTAACTCAACAATTTCACTGTCTAATACTGATAAATCAGGATTAGACAGTATTTTCAATTCCCTCAATGTTGCACACAGCAATTCTGGATTCATCTCAAAAAGAGCAGACAACAACCCTGCTGCAGCGTAATTTTTTGCTTCCTGAGAACCAGCAAGCTCTTCATCAGAAAATAATTTTTCTATCCTCCTCACAACAAGTTCACGCCCACTGGCCGCGTAATCCGTCATCCTCATTAATTGTTTAAATTCAAGCGTATTAATGAATCCTTCAGGAAAAATATCTTCAAGATTGCTATAAACTCCTCCTGCTCCACCCGAGTTAACAAAACGTCTTATTTCACCCAAGATAGGGTCTCTGTCTGTTTCTTCCCTTCTTTGAATTGAGGTCAAACTTGAACTTCTTTCACTTAATATCCTGCTCAAGCTATCACGAAGCGGCCCTTCTGATGATTCAAATAACATTTTCTGCAATGCCGGACGATCAGCCAATTTCATAAATACTTGTATTGGATCATTCGATTCAACAAACAATTTTCTGACACCCACCGCAGAAACATCTTTATCCCCTATTTGAACCGAATCTTCCGAAAAATCATAACCACGCAACACTTGAACGATTTCTTCAACTGACATTAATGAAATTAATCTTTTTTTAGTTGAACCAGGTAAAGCAGGGTCAAGACATATTGTTACTTTTTCCTCCCTCTCCATTGTATTAAATATTAAATCTTGTTCATCACTCGATAATTTATCAAAACTACGTTGTTTTCGAGTGGCTGAACGCACAGACAAGGGGGCTTCGCTTGCTTGAGCAGACACTGACTCTGCCTCTTCCCCCAACCATTCGCTTGCCTGACTCATGCCCATCGAGGGTAAAGCATTTAATTGCTGCACTGACGCAGATAAATAAAGAAGGGAGCGGGTTGACGAAGTGTACTCATTAAAAATAAGATTCTGACGCGCTTGATCCAACAGGAAAAATAATTTCTGGAAGCTCGTTTGAGAAATATTAACATCGCTTTTCATTGAAAGAAATAAAATTCTATCAAATAAAGAAGGGAGATCTTCTTCACTTACTCCTTTGAGCAAGTTTTCTTTCTGAGAGAGGGAAAGCTTCATGCTCATCAAAAACTCTGCTTTTTCGTCATCTGTTGTTAAGGCAGCCCAGGCTTCTTGTATTTTTTCTTCTTCGCTTTTCTCTGGTTCGACATATTCCGTTTGTATTTCAATTTCTAATGTATTTGTCGGCTCTGTTCCCATCGCAATCGCTCTTGTTTTTGTTCGCTCTGTTTCAATAAACGTTTCTGTTGTTCTTGTCGGCTCTGTTCCAATACTCACCTCTGCTTGAGGCGACTTTTCTGTTTGCATCAAGGTGTCCATCGTACCTGGCCTTGCCTGTACCGATGCATCTGATTTTGGGACAGACAAAATAGCGTCGAGTTTCCTCGCTTCTTCAGATGATTGATGCAACATTTCCAATGTTTCTTTTTGTTGTCTTTGTAAAACATCACGCTCCCTTTCCATCACTTCAAGTTTTCCATTTACTTCTGAAAGAGAAGAGGATGTTTCATTTATTTTTATTTCTATCTCATTTCTCTCTAAAGTAAGGCGGTTGATTTCTTCTTGTTTTTCTTGTATTTCCTCAACAAAACCTCGTTTTTCTTCTCTGATTTCTAGAGCAAGTTTTTTTAATTGAGTTGTTAACTCTTCTATTTTCTCATCTGTTTTTTGTTTTCCATCCGAAAAATCAGCCAACTTTCTTTGAATTTCTTCTTTATCACGTGACAGTTCGTTCAACTCCGATGCGTTTACATCATTCTCTTCAATCAAACGTTGATTGCTTACTGTCGCTGATTCTACCATTTGCTCTGATCTTTCCAGCGCCCCACCAAGTTCTTCTATTTGAGTTCTATAAGCTTCCACTTGTCTTTCTTTTTCATCAAGCACCGCAGTGGTTTCCATCAATTCATAACGGATCTGCCGTAAACTTTCGCTTAGATCTTTTTTTCTTTCCGATGACTCCTCCAATAAATTAGCTACTTCCTCTCTATTTAACACTTCCCTTTCATGATCTTTTTTTAATTCATCGTATTGAGCACTCAACACTTCAATATGAGCGCCCTTATCTTGAAGTTTTTGATTCTCAGCATTCGCTCGTTCTATCTCACTTGATATTTCTGCTATTTTCTGTTCTTTCTCATGAACAGATTTCCCTGATTGTCTTAATTCTTTTTCAAGGGCGATTACACGTTGCGTCTCATCCCCTAACTTATTTTCCTGAACACGAAATTTTTTAGTTAACGCTCTAAGTTCATTTTTAAGTGTTTCAATTTCAGTCGCTTTATCTCTCAGCTCTGACTTGCGCTCATCCGATTCGAGTCGAACAGCATTTATTGTGGCTTCACTTTCATCTACTCGACGTATAATTTCATCTCTTTCTCGGGTCGTTACTTCCAATGCTCCAATGATTTCGTCACGGTCCCGAATTGCCCTCTCTTGCTCTATCGTACGTTGTTTAATAGCTTCCTGTAGTTCAAGAATATGATCTCGGGCCTCGTCATGCCTACTCGACGCAGCCATATCTCTACTCTCCATAGAAAAACCATCAAGCTCTCTTTCTACGGACTTAGTTTTTTGTGTAAGTCTCGCAATTTCATTCGTCAAATTTTCAATTTGATGCGTTTTTTCATCAACACTTTGCTGATGTTTCTCAACCTGTTCTTCAAGTTGAATAATCTGCTCCTGACAAACCTCATTTTCTCTCTTTTTTTCGGCTATCAATTCGACTGTTGCTTCAGTCATTAAATGAATCTTCTGACGCAACCCTTCTATTTCTTCTTTTAAGGATTCGATCGACTCTTCAAATAAATTGTTTCCGCCAACGCTAAACATACCCTCATCCGGCGCCTTATCGGGTTCGGAAAAAGAAGTGGATGCGAGAGCTGTTGATTCAGGGGGGAGACTAACATCGTGAACGGCTACAACATCCACATTCTCTCTAAGTAGTTCTTCTAGTTCTGCATCAACAGGTGACACAGGACGGGCGGCTGGAGAAGCATCAGGTACTGGCGTAACAGCAGCAGCGGGCGCAATAGATTCTTCTTCTCGGGTGGGTGCAAGAGCAAGTGCTTCAGATGCAGTAGGTGGGACTACAATAACTTCAGGTACAGTAGGAAGAGGTCGCCCATAATGAGGAGTAGTCCGAACTGGTGGTGATGGAGGCGGAGGTGCTGGTGGAGGCGGCTCAGGCGCAGTAGGTTCGAGTACGGCTGGCGCCCCAACAGTAGCAGATATGACAGGTGCAGCAGGTTCATCAGGCCGCCTGGGTTCAATCGATCTCGCTGCAGCTGCATCTGTCTGACGTCTTCGAAATTCTGCTTGCTGCTCAGTGTAGCCTTCCAAGATAGAATCGAGATCTTCCACTTCAGGGGCAGCAGCAAGTTCTGTGGGCGGTGGTGGTGGAGCAGCAGGTGGAGTCGGAGGTGTGTCTGGAGGGGGAGATCCACCCCGCTCACCAGAAACAGAAGCAACAGACGCTCGCCTAGCACGAAGATCTTCAACCACTCTCCTCGCAACGTCATCATCCATAGGGACAGATGCAAGAGGCGTCGGCGCAGAGCTTACGGGTGCTGTTGCAACAGGCACTGCCGGAGGTGGAGTCGGAGGTGCCGGGGGTTCAGCTGGCGGGGGTGGCACACTCGGAGGGCTACGCCAATCGGAGTGGTCCACCTCATGTAAAAAACGAGCAAATGTGCCTTCTCCTGGTGGTGGGGGTGGGGGCGGCTGAGCCGGGGGAGGAACAGGGGGCCCAAGTGGCGGGGGTGCAACTGCCTCTTCAGGCATCTCTAGAACCACATCCCCAGGTGCAACAGGAGCCGGTGGCAGAGGTGGCACAACGGCGGCTGGCGCAACTTCAACTGCAGGCGCAGGTGCTGGTGCAGGCGCAGGTGCAGGTGCAGGTGCAGGCGGCGCCAACATATCAGGGTAATGATTAAGCAACTCCAACTTCAACCAACCATCTTGAATTTCATGGTACACCGCTTGCTGCTGCGCAGGGGTGAGAAAATTAAACGGATAAGAATGACGGGTATCGATCAGCCCCGTCGGAAGTTGATTAATGATCGCACCCAGGTAAGCAGGGTGATCACCGTTCACCTCAACATGTTGTTTTATGATCTCCCTTATATTTTCTTCAGCTGCACCTCGACAATAAAGCATTTCTTTAATGATCGCGGCTTTTGCATAACCCAACAAAGAAGGGTGATTTAAAATTTCTACCCAATCATCTACATTCACTAGCTTCAACAACTTAACCGTTAACGAACGAACTGCCACGGGATCATTCAACATTTTTGCAATCGTTTCATTGTTACACGCCTGAAACATTTCAAAAAACAAATCATCTTTTTCTCTCAAGGCCTGGGACATAACCCGTGATTTTTGCACATCAGATAATGATTCGAACAAAGCCAATTTTTTTTCTCTCGTCCACTTATCACCCTCTTTTATTCTGAATAAGGCGCTTATCACTCCTGTGCCCAAAAAGGGGATAACTGTTCGCCACATCGCCTTCACTTCATCATTCCGAGTGTCATCAAATATTTCTGCATCAAGCAAAGTAGCCAACACGACGTCCGGTCGTTTATCTAATGTCATCAACAAACCCGCCACCGTCCGATCTAATATATTTTTATCTACGTCTTTCTCCAATGAAAGCAACTCATTTATCAAATCGCCTCTTTCATCAAAATTTATAGCATTAAATTTTTTTATTTTTTCCATTAGATTTTGATTTTGACTTATTTTTTCTGGAATTTTATCGAGAAAATAGGTCTCTCTACCCTTCATTTTGACGTATTTTCTTATTTCATAGACAAAAGGGTCTAATTCTATTTCATCAACATTTTTTCTCGCACGCACTCTGGGTGGTTTGAAAAAATCTCTCGCTGTGCCAGGTTCAGACAAAGAAATCAACCGTTGAAGACTGGGGCTTAATTGTTTAAATGCCTCTTCTCGTTTTTTTCTATCATAAAGATAAAATAACTGACACATTATGTGGGGGGAAAATACACGCCACGCCGGCCCACCCCGTCCCTCTTCTTGATAACAGGCATTCAACATCGAAACAAATTCATTTTGATTCATACTTGAAAGAAGATTTTGCTTTTGACGAATTGACAATATATGACTTGCTAGTAACTTAGCTTTTTGTGGCATGCTTGCAGAAGAAAAAATCTTTTTTTTATCTTCATCACTCAGTAAAACAAACTTTTGTGGTTCAAAAATATCAAGATAATACACATAGCCTTTTTTTTCTGGCTCTTCTAACTCTTTCTTTTCTTTTTTATTCCCTAAGCTTTTTTTAAAAATAAGTTTCGCTTCTTGTATTTTTTTATTATTCAAACCAGAATATATCCACTCCGGATTAATTCCTTTTTTTGCCGCACTAAAATAAGCATATTCAGCCAGTTCTTTGCTAAATTCAGCCACATTAATCGCGATACCCGGATAACAATAAAGCTGTTTTTTAAATTCATCGATTATTTTATCCACTTCTTTTTTATTTTTTGGCAACACAACCTGGGCTCTTCTCGCGGTCGTAGGAAAATGGGTTTCTCTTCTCAACACGAAGGGGCGTGTTAAAGCGAAAGATTCGGGTGATATTTCCCCTGGATCCGACACAGGCGAAGGCCGAACAAAATCTCTTCTTTGAGTTGCTTCCTCCCAATATTTTTTCTTGTTTTTTTGAAGTGATTCATATTCAACTCGTTTGCTCAACAAGTATACTTGCTCAGTTAAGTACTTATTTAATAATTGATGTTGTGATCGCATCAGGGAATCTAGAGCAGATTTTTCTCTAGCTTGCTTACCTTCCTGCACTTCCTCGTAGCGATGTTCCAACTCCCTTAAAAAAGCAAGTTTCCATTTTTCAGCTTCCGCTATCAAATCAAAATCTATATTTCGTTTTTTTTCTTCTAACAAAAAATCCATTTGGTTGCTAGCTTCATAAGTAATCCATTCACTAATTCGTAATACCTCTGCTAATGGATCGAGTTTATAATTAGCTATCGCTGTGATGATGTTAGACATCTCACGTTCAAGTTGATTCAAATTATTTTTTATTTCTATTGTCTTTGGATTATCGACATAACGGGAGCGAAGATACACCTCTTGCAATTGATTTTCTTGGTATTCTCTTGCTCGAAGATTTGCCTTAACTGCGTCAGCGGAATGAGCAATACCCTCGCTCTCTTCTTGAGACATACCTTGCATAAAAACAGGCCGGGTCAATGCTTCTAAAGCGGTTAACACAAAATGATTTCTGAATGCTGCATCCCGGATTGACATTCGATTCATCCTCAAGAATTTTCATCCCACCTCTCATTAAGGTAGTCAGTAAAAATGAACTCGAGGTGAATTCCGCGGGTAATGACACAAAATTATATTTGATGAGTGAGGGTTGGTTAAATTTTGAACAAATGTTGTTACAGAAAAACAGGGATATTCATAAGATACACCACAACCAGCACCCCTATACCCACACCCAACACAAAACAAAGACTTAATAAAACATAAGGAGGGGTTATTTTTACGATCACGGGAGGTTTATGGGTGGCTGCACGCGGTTGGAGTGCGTTATAAATTAAATCAGGCATGTCAGGTAATTTTTCAGCCCAGTAAGGTAAATTATTTTTGATTTTTCTAAACAGTGCCATTAATCCCAACTGTTCTTTTACCCAATGCTCTAGAAAAGGTTTGGCCGTTTTCCATAAATCTAAATCGGGATATAGTTGGCGCGCCAAACCTTCAATACTGACTAATGTTTTTTGCAGTAACATGAGCTGGGGTTGTATTTCAATTTTAAATTCTTTGGCTGTTTGAATCAGTTGCAATAACATCTGGCCAAATGAAATTTCACGCAGCGGTTTTTCAAACATCGGTTCGCACACCGTGCGCATAGCTGCTTCAAATTCACCTAAACGTACATCTTCAGCAATCCAACCTGATTCCAAATGAAGTTCCGCAACTCGACGATAATCTCGCTTAAAAAAAGCCAATAAATTTTCTGCTAAATAACGCTGATCTCGGGTGGTTAAAGTTCCCATGATGCCAAAATCCACCACGGCATATTTTGGATGTTCTGGCTCACCCGTTACAAAAATATTACCTGGGTGCATGTCTGCATGAAAAAAATTGTGTTTAAATACTTGCGTAAAAAATATTTCAACACCCAACTCTGCCAATTTTTGAAAATTATAACCCTGCTCTCTTAACGCTTCTGAATGAGCAACAGGGATACCATAAATTCGCTCTAGCACCATCACATTTTTTTCTGTGTAATCCCAATATACTTCAGGCACATATAACTTATGAGAGCGCACAAAGTTACGTCTTAATTGTGACGCATTGGCAGATTCACGACGTAAATCTAATTCGTATATCAAAGTGCGTTCAAGTTCGGCTACTAGTTCAACGGGTTTGAAGCGCGCTATAGCTCGATGCCAACGCTGAGCCGTCCGCGCCAAGGTATAAAGCAAAGCCACATCACTGTAAATTTTTTTCTCTATTCCGGGTCTGATTATTTTGACGACAACATCCTCATTCGACCACAAGGTGGCTGCATGTACTTGTGCCACAGACGCAGAAGCCAGCGGCAAAGTGTTTATTTCTTTAAACATTTCATTCAAGGGTTTTTTATATGTTTTCTCAATAATTTTTTTGACTGTATCTGCAGGAAAAGGAGGAACACGATCTTGAAGACGTGCTAACTCTTTTAAAATATCAGAAGGGATAAGATCAGGACGCGTAGATAACATCTGACCAAACTTAACAAACACGGGGCCCAATTTTTCTAGGGCAATACGAATACGTTTACCACGACTTGCATGCGGCTTGTGAAACCAATTCCAAGGATTGAGGTAAGACAAAAAACGAAAAGGTGTTAAGAAAGGGATAAAAAAAACAACTTCGTCTAAACCATAACGAAAAAAGATGAAGTAGATAAAGAATAACCGTTTAATTCTGTTCATAGTCTCCACAAAGAAAAAGCTGACTCCGCGGTAAACGAAGTCAGCTTTTTATCAAACCCACCTATTATCTGCAACTTTTATTTTCATCATCATGATGACGGCAGCAGCACAGGTATTTTAAAAGCGCACCCACACCTAAGATAGGAATCATTACTTCAAAGAATCGGGAAACAGGTACGAGGACTGCCAGCTTTTCAGGAGGCAACAGATTAACGGCAATCGCCATAATCAACGCGATGACAACAATAACGGCTGTAAAAGCTCTACCCTTTACCATAACTATTTATCTCCATAAGTGAGTTAGTTTCTTAACTTGTTAAAAAACAGAGCAGTTTCGTGTTAAAACATATCACCACTTTGTTTTTGCAAAATTGAATAAGTTAATGTGCGAATCTGTCCGCTTTATTAGAATAGCACATTCCTTTTAGTGAATAGCAATCATTTCTTTTCGTCAACTATTTTACAAATGGATTGCTTCGTCCGGCGGAAAAACGCCGTCCTCGCAATGACGCCCCAGAGGGTGGGGGAAGCAATGATGCTCCGGAGGGTTGGGGGGCATGATGGCCTGCATTTTTTCTCTCCGAGCCATCATTGCGAAGACGGCGTTTTTCCGCCAGACGAAGCAATCCACATCGCCCCGGAAGGAGGGTGTCCTACAATAAAAAAACGGGGTTTTCATCTGTGATGATCATGTAGATCAAATTTTACCCCTTGCGATAAGGGCAAAGCCTGTCCCCAATTTATAGTACAGGTTTGTCGTCGCATGTACGCTTTCCATGCATCTGAGCCAGCTTCACGCCCCCCACCCGTCTTTTTTTCTCCACCAAAAGCAGCGCCAATTTCTGCACCCGAGGTGCCCACATTGATATTGGCTATCCCACAATCACTACCCAAAACAGAGAGGAAATATTCAGCATGTTGAAGGTTTTGCGTAAATAAGGCTGAAGAAAGACCATACATGGTTTGATTTTGAATCGACACGGCTTCATAAAAATCTTGGCATTTAATAATAGACAAAATCGGTACAAACGTTTCTTTTTGCACAATGGCACAACTCGCTTCCACTCGCGCCAAAGTAGGTTCAACAAAATAACCTGGCCCAGATAAGGCATGACCCCCATATAATATATTACCTCCTTCTTTTTTTATTTCCTCTATGGCTTGTCGATAAGCTTCTACTGCAGAGACATCAATCAAAGGGCCCAGATGAGAGTCAAATTGTCGAGGGTCCCCTATTTTTAAGCTTTGATAGGCTTGTATTAACTTAGAGACAAAGTGATCATATTTTTTTTCATGCACCAACACACGCCGCGTCGTTGTACAACGTTGTCCGCTCGTGCCCACCGCACCAAACACCACTGCGGGCAGGGCTAAATGATCATCCGCACTGTCATCGACAATGACAGCGTTATTACCACCTAATTCTAAAAGACAACGTCCTAAACGCTCTGCAACCCAGGTATTTACTTTTTCACCCACACTCGTTGAACCCGTAAAAGAAACAAGAGAAATACGCTCATCCCTGACGAATTGCTCTGCTATTTTTTTGTCAGCTGAAATAAATAAGGTAAACACGCTTGGACAGGCATTTTTGTGCAGTATTTCATTACAAATTTGTTGGATGGCTATGGCGCATAATGGCACTTTTGACGAAGGCTTCCAGATCACAGCATTACCACAGATAGCCGCAATAAAAGCATTCCACGCCCACACGGCCATAGGAAAATTAAAAGCGGTGATCACACCCACCACACCCAGCGGATGCCATTGTTCATACAGACGATGCGCCGGGCGCTCTGAATGCATGGTTTTGCCGTAAAGCATGCGTGATTGTCCCACAGCAAATTCCGCCATATCAATCACTTCTTGCACTTCACCTAAGGCTTCTTGAACAGGTTTACCCATTTCTAAGGTGATCAATTGTGCTAGCTCTTCTTTTTGTTGACGCACTTTTTCTGCAATTTGTCGAACGACTTCCCCTCGCTTTGGGGCAGGTACTGTACGCCAAAGCTGAAAAGCGGTGTGTGCGGTTTGGATGAGTTTTTCCAAGTCCGAAAGTGAGCCCGTTTTAATACGGGCAATGCTTTCGCCTGTTGTGGGATTAATTGAAGAAATAAGCGGCGTGCTTTCATCTGTAGACCATTGATCAGGACCAAAACACACACCTGAGTTTAACGCTGCTATGTTCCATTTTTTGAAAATAAACATCCTGTCCTCACTAATTTATAACCCGATTAATTCGTTTTATGCTTTTTTCTCGCCCCAATAAAGACAAAGTATGATTCAAGGCAGGCGACACTGTCCCTCCTGTCAAAGCAACGCGAATAGGCTGCGCCAATTGTCCTAATTTGATATTAAGTTGCGTGACGACTTCATTCAAACATTGATGTAAAGTCGCCTCATCCCATGTTTCTAGTTGATTCAACTTATCACGAAATTCAATCACAGCAGATGTATTTTCAGGCGTAAAAAATTTTTCAATCAACTCCGCAGGCACTTGCGGCTCTTGGTAGAAAAATGCACTGCCCTGTGCCATGTCATGAAGTGTTTTATAACGTTCTCGTTGCTGCACAATAACGTCTTCTAATGAAGGGCCGTTTGTAATATCGATATTCTCTTTTTTCATGTGATACGCTAACTCACCCACCAAATCTGCTGCTGGCAGAGCTTTAATATAGTGATGATTCAACCAAAGCAATTTACTGGGATTAAACGAAGCGGGTGATCGACTAATGTGGCCCAAATCAAATAACTGGATCATCTCATCCATTGAAAATACTTCTTGATCACCATGCGACCAACCTAAACGCACTAAATAATTGAGTAACGCGTGAGGCAAATAACCTGCTTCTCGATAATTCATGACATTAACAGCGCCATGGCGCTTAGACAAACGCTTCCCATCTGCTCCCAAGATCATGGGGATATGCGCAAAAATAGGCACAGAAAAATGTAAGGCGTGATAAAGATTAATTTGGCGAGGCGTATTATTTAAATGATCATCCCCTCTGATCACATGCGTTACTTGCATATCGTGATCGTCTATCACCACACTGAAATTATAGGTGGGTACACCGTCACTGCGTACCAAGACTAAATCATCCAATTCTTCGTTTTTAAAAATGACCGCACCACGTACACAATCTTCTACACACACTTCTCCTTTCGTGGGTGACTTAAATCGGATCACGTGGGGATGGGTGGTAGGGGGCAAATGACGTTCACGACAATGACCGTCGTAACGTGGCTTTTCTTTTTTAGCGATTTGCGCTTCGCGCATTGTTTCTAAACGCTCTTTTGTGCAGTCACAACGGTAGGCCTTTCCTTCTTGAATTAATTTTTCAGCCACCTCGTGATAACGCGACAGATGTTGCATCTGAAAAAAAGGACCTTCATCATGCTCCAAACCTAACCAATGCATCGCTTCGAAAATAGCCTCGACTGCTTCTTGGGTGGAACGCTCTGTGTCTGTATCTTCAATACGTAAAATAAATTTTCCTGCACATTTACGTGCATAAAGCCAAGCATACAAGGCGGTACGCGCACTCCCAATGTGTAAATAACCGGTAGGACTCGGGGCAAAACGGGTGCGGACAGTCATCATTTTTCCTTATTTGAACAAGACAAGACGATTTTTTTGACATCACGAGAAGAATAATCTCACAATTATCGCTTCTTTAGCCTCATGCATCAAATAAACTAATTTATGAAAAAACAAAACGTGGATGAGCTCTTCAGACGATTTGCAGCGTGCAACCCTGAACCTAAGACGGAGCTAAATTACCGCTCACCTTTTGAATTATTGGTGGCCGTTGTTTTATCTGCACAAAGCACAGATAAAAGTGTCAACCGGGCAACAAGCAAACTATTTGCCCAAGCTAATACCCCTGAGGCTCTACTCTCCTTGGGGCTTAAAAAACTTAAGCAAGCCATTCAAACCATCGGGCTTTACAATAATAAAGCGAAACATATCATTGAAACTTGCCAATTATTAATTCGTCATCACGACAGTCAAGTACCCCGCACCCGCGAAGCCCTTGAATCTTTGCCTGGTGTCGGCCGAAAAACAGCCAACGTGCTGCTCAATACCTTATTTGGTGAACAGACTATCGCGGTTGATACCCATATTTTTCGTGTGGCCAACCGCACAGGTCTTGCGCCGGGCAAAACGCCCCTAGAAGTAGAGAAAAAATTAATGGCAGTGGTGCCACCTCGCTATTTACCTCATGCCCACCATTGGCTAGTTTTGCACGGGCGTTATGTGTGTAAAGCCATGAAACCCGCCTGCGAAACCTGCTTAATAAACGATTTATGTGAGTTTTTTGCGCGTTAGCGAAACAATGGGATCCAAAGAGAATTTGATGTATTGGCTGAAATTGAAATTCTAACAGCAACTGTTATAATATCTAACACCAACTGTTAATATCACAAATCCAATGCCTCATATCAAACGATTTTTACATAAAAACATCCTGCTATCTTTGAAAGAATGGCCTGCTGTTTATCTAAATGGGCCAAGACAGGTGGGTAAAAGCACTCTGGCTCAAGAAATAGCCCAGGAAATTCAGGGTGATTATCTAAGCCTAGATGATGTTCGGCTTTTATCTAGCGCGCAACATGATCCCATCAGTTTTATCAGTCGTTTTGATCGCCCTGTTGTCCTTGACGAAGCTCAGCTTGCACCTGAGCTTTTTCGAGCGATTAAACAACATATTGATCAACGGCGTAGCCAGCATAAAGCCACCAGTTTTGGACGTTTTTTACTGACGGGCTCTACAAATATTATGGCGCTACCACAACTTGCTGATGCGCTTGTGGGTCGCATGCAGACGCTTACCCTGCTCCCTCTGTCGGTGGAAGAGGCACTTAAAAAACCGCTTAAGCAATTTATAGATCAGTTATTTAGCCGCCAGACATTTACATTTCGCACATTTACATCAAAGAAAGCCATGGATTCATTTATTCAAGCAGCAACCTTTCCAGAGCTTGTTGTGGAAAAACACATTAATCGTAGCGCTTGGTTTAATAGTTATATCAACACCTTAATTCAACGTGATATTCAACAACTTGCTCAAGTTGAAAAGGCAAACATATTGCCTCTTATGCTGAAACTGCTTGCGACTCACGTGGGTGGCCTGCTGAATGATGCGGATTTAGCACGTGATTGCGGTTTAAACATGATGACCTATCGTCGCTATAGAACTTTGTTCGAGCATATTTTTTTAATAAATCTAATACCCCCTTGGTTTAATAATATTGGAAAACGATTAGTTAAATCACCAAAAATTTATTTTAATGACACGGAATTGTTACTTCATTTATTACCCTATCAAAAATTATCGCTGCTTCAGAATGAACAACCCAGGCTATATGGTGCAGTCGTTGAAAACTTTGTTGCTTCTGAATTAGCAAAGAAAATCACGCTGACAACAGGTATACAACTTTTTCATTTTCGCACACATGACAACCATGAAATTGATTTTATTTTAGAAAACAGTCAAGGTGAGATCGTTGCTATTGAAGTGAAAGCAAGAGAAACCGTCATGGCAAGTGACTTTAAAACCATCGCACTGTTACAAGAAAAAGCGGGAAAATCTTTTATAAAAGGGGTTGTATTATATCTGGGGGATAAAATACTTTCTTTTGGCAAAGACTGTTATGCACTGCCCTTAGCAAGCTTGTGGGAAGAAGGGGTGTAACTTAAAGCAAGCGTTCATGCATTGTTCGATCAAAGGAGTATATGTGAGTTTTTTTCGTAATAGCTCAGCCCCCCCTGCTTGTTATTGCTTCTCTTACCCTCCGGGCTAGGGTATGCACACATTGCGTCCCTCTGTGGCGCATCGTTGCTTCCCCTTTCCCTCCGGACCGTCATATATGGACCCTGCCCCGGAGGGTGGGGGTTGAGCTGTTACCAATCCCTTTTTTGTGGTGGCGCATCCTCACGACCTGATGAAAAAAAATCATCAGGCATATTCGTTAACAGTTCAAATGCACGGGTTAATTTTTCCGTTTTTTCACGAAGAACAAGGTTATTACCCTGCCTAAAAATTTCAACCTGTAAAACAAAGAAAACAATTTTTCATTAGAAATACACACCCAGCTGTGCGGTCAGCGTTTGGCTGGTATGGCCTAAATTATTATTTGTGTTCACAGGTAAGTTACCCCCCCCAGACGCATAATCACTCGTGCCGTAGTTGATATCATGATGAAACTCAAGCGTACCAATCGTATGACGCCAAATGGCGACGTTATAGGCAGCACTATAACGCTGCTTAGGAATCAACAGCGCTAAGGCTTCACTGGAATTACCATACCCGATTGCCACGGCGCTGGGATGCGCAAAGGTCATGAAACTGTAGGAGCCTTGCACGTCCAGCGCACTCGGTCTTGCACCAAATCCGTTGTAACTTAAATCAATGGGCGCAAAAGTACGAATGGAATCAATATACTCTGCCCGAAAATTATATTTTCCAAAGGCTATCCCACCACGCACATCGACAGCAGGCACACGGTGCGACAGGGTTTCTGACGATTCTGAACCACCAAACCCTGTAAATCCGCTGGTTTGTCCGTTATTTTGCATACCATTAGAGTCAGCGATATTAGCAATATAACCCCCACCAATATCCGTTTTTACCGTACCAAAATCATGCGCATAACCTATATTGAGGCCAACTTGGTTAATATGACCTAAGGTACCACCTGATCCACTGTCACCCTTAAAGGTAAACAACGCACCGTAAGGACCTTGTTCACCCGCGCTGTAACCAATTGAAATTGCACGTTCCAATAATTGCCCCATGGTAGACGTCAAGGTAGGGGTCAACATATTACTGGCGTATAACCCAAATGGCACAACAAACTGACCAATGGTGCCGTAAACGGGTGTTTTATTGAAATTACCAATACTTAAAAACCCTTTACTTAATTGCACTTCAGAGTTAGCTGTGCGAGTGATGGGGGGGTTATTCAAAGAAGGCGGATTGGAGTTATAGACAAACCCTAAAAAGGAAACCGCCCAAGGGTTGAGCACGGCTGCCATATCTAATTCCGCACCTGACAAGTTAATGTCGCTCGTGCGATTTCCTGTGTATGGTGTACTTTCTATGACTTGCCCTTCAATTTTACCACTGAACTCTACATAGGGATTTTTAGGGTAAGGAATATCATTATCCAGATAGGTATTAAAGAGTTTTTGTTGCTGTCTTAACAAACGTAAATCTTCGTTAGTACTGGGGATATTGACGATCAAATGCGATCCATTAAACATCGTTTGTGTACCGATGTAAGGTGCACTCAAAATGGGGGTAGAACCAAAGTAAAAGGCAGAAGGAATATCAATATGTGATACTTCTTTATTTTCGACCGTGAATACTTGCGACTTCGACTTTTTTTCCTCTTTTTTTAGTTTAGCCACTTGGCATTTTAAACATTTCACCTCTTGGCAAAGGCGTTTTTGTGTTTCGGCGTTATCTGCATCTGTCGCAGACGCCATAGATGAAACCAAGGCAAGCGCTGTCGCTGCCCACGGGAACAGTTTGATTTTCATAATATCTCCGAAGAAACGTAAAGAATTTATTTTTTTTCTTCGTTCCTTCGAAGACACACTTACCGCACAGCAACTACACTAATATGATCCTCACTGGATTGCTTCGCGCAGCTCGCAATGACAGCCCGGAGGGGACGGGGCAATGACAGCCCTCACTCTCCCTCTCCGAGCCGTCATTGCGAGGAGGCATTGTTGCGTGGATCTTAACAAAAATCCAATGTTCCAATGATTCCAACCTGTCAGGTTGGAATCATACAGAATATTGCGGCATTCCGAGCAACGACATTTTATTTAACAAATTTACCTTTGTAATAATTTCGTTCTT
>JACREE010000026.1 GCA_016218405.1 Gammaproteobacteria bacterium | reverse complement strand
GAGAGGCGTGTCCAAGCTCCATAAAAAACCGGTGGCTTTGACGGAAAACTGTCGTAAAGCATTATCTTAACGCAGGAAAATCCAAAAAACGTAGTTCGTGAACCATTTTTCTTGATTCAACGGGACTTTTGCAAGAGGCTCACATGTATCATCTTTGAACATTTTTTGCGCTTTGTTTATCATAACCCCTACCTTTCAAAAAGATTGTTGATCTATTCCCGCTAACCCCAACCCACAACCATTGTCACGATAGAGACTTTTATGATACATGCAAACAAATAATTTGCTATTTTTTACCACATAAACGTCTAATGGTTTATTTTTTAGCTCAATAAATCAAATATTGACAATTTTTATCGACAACATCTAAAATATATCACCGCCTTGGAAAGTTGACGTGATTGGGGAGGGGGTCGCTCGGTCAAGATTAGCGTTGAGGTGATCTTCCCCCGGAATGTGGACACGCTAAAAGAGTGGATAATGGATTCCACAGGGAGTGTGAATAACGATAAATGAACACTAATTATCCTCTTCGTCACCCAAAAATAAGTTATGTCATCTGGCTTTTTCTATTGCCATTCCAGCCATCAAAAACTATAATTATTATAGTCAGACTGTAAATTGCACAGGATGAGCAATGAGACCAAGGAAAACAACGCTAAGTAGAACGGAAGCCATCAAGACAATACGAAACGCGGCTGATCATACCGCTTTAATAAATGTCAGTGACCACGCGAAAATAAAAATGGTTGATCGTGAAATCACCATGCCAGAAATGGTGAAAGTGCTTAAGAATGGCGCGATTATTGAGGGTCCAAGTTCTAATCACATTCACCCAAATTGGGAGTGCACACTTCAAGGGGTGGTACAAACAACAGGTAGACGAATCAGGGTGATTGTCGCTATCGAAATAGGAGAAGATGGCATTCTCATTGTCACAATTTTTGATGTTAAGGGTACAAGATTGAGGTAGGGAAATGACGAAGATAAAGGTTGATGGAGAGGTTCACGGAGAAAAAAATGAGAAGGTTGAAGGAGGTCTCGATGTCTGTAAAAACTGGAGTGGTGCGGGTGGGGAAGGTCAAGAAAGGGGCAAATCCATACAAGTTTGATATATGCGGTTTGGACAATGTGTATTTGTTGAACGGGTTCAAGTGTCGAACGACTCCTTATGGCAATGCGACGTCTTTTGAAGATTTATATGGACTTCATGAGACTATTGCCAAATGGCTGGTCCATGACAAGCCGAGCTTGAGCGGCAAAGAGCTGAGATTTCTCAGAAAAGAAATGGAAATGACCCAAAAAGAGCTTGGGGATGAAATGGGGGTTTCAGAGCAGGCTGTTGCCCTGTGGGAAAAAGGCAAGGTTAATGTGCAAGGGTATGCTGACCGTCTTATCCGCATTATATACAATGAGTGGAGCGGCGAGACTGTCCACCTGAAAGCGTTGACGGACCATTTGAGGGCCATGGAAAAAAAGACGCATGAAGATGATGTGTTTTTCGAGCATAAAAAAAATGCGTGGAAGCGCTTAACGGCGGCAGATGCCGTTCTTAAACTCAAGAAACTATCAGACCTTTTTGAGAAATCAGTGGGCTCTGAGGCAGGATGCCCCACGCGATAGACAAAGGAAACGTTTGGAGGCCAAGAAATGCGGCCTGAAAACACAACTCATATGCGCTAGACGATCTCCTGCTATGGCGGGTAGTCGTTTTTTTATTTTTCAGGAACGAATGGAAGTGGGGTCTGGAAATGAGGTCAATTTTTTTCTTGCGTACAACTTAAAAAATATTTGAAGCTGATGGGCGAAACTTAATCTGCCAGCCCAAGCTTTTTCCTCGCTTCGCGGAGACTGTTTTCCCCTTTTTCCTTTTTTAACCTGTGAAGGGCAAGTTGAATATCTTCTCGTTCTTCCAGGTATTCATCGATGGCTACGCGGGCATACCAGCTTTTGGATTTGCCAGTTTCCTTGGCAAGCAGAGCAAGTTTCTTTTCAGTTTCCGGGGTTAGACGAATGGCTAAGGTCATAAAATCCCTTTCATTATGAGCCTTTTGCATAAGTATCTGTAGTTTTGCACATTTAAAACGTTTTATAGAACAAAAAAGGCTCTTACTTTACAATGAGTTTGTGCAAGAACGATCATTGTAACTCCCTACAGAGGAGGCAAGTAAGAGCCATGAGCATATTACAATTTCCCGATTC
>JACREE010000027.1 GCA_016218405.1 Gammaproteobacteria bacterium | reverse complement strand
TTCTTGTTGGGATCGTCGTCGAAGCCGGGAACTCCCTTGCCCCCCGTTTTGTAGCCGAGCGGGAAATCGGGCTCGTAGGCCGGACCGGGAAACTCGAACATGCAGTACACGTGGTCTTCGGCATGCCGGTCGAGCGGAAAAATGTGGCGTCCGCCGACGGCGTGCACGGTCAGCGGATGAGCCTTCTTGCCGTCCTTGCGCAGCGCACTGCAAAAGATGCTCGCCGCATCCAATTGATGACTGCCAAGTTCGGCCATCAGCCCGCCTCCCGTGCGCTGCCAGAGTCGCCAGCGGACGAGTTCTTCCAGAGCCGAACGCTGCGAACCGTTGTCCAGGGTGAAATCTCGATAGCCATGATCCTCGGCTTTGACGCCCCGATCGGCGTCCCACGCTCGCCACTGGGCGACTTTGCGTTCCAGTTGACGAGCTCGTGACGGATCTCGCTCCTTGGCCAAGGCGTTTTCGAATTCCTTGGCTCGAGCGCCCTTTCTTAAGAGGGAATAGATAAATTTTTTATTTTCCTTTGAAAGTTGTGTTGCAATTGAATTCCAAACTAAAGTTATCTTCATGATTGTGTCAGGGGGTGCATGTTTGGCAAAGTCCAAGCTATAGGCATTTAAAATAGATTGATGAATGTTCTGAACCTCATTAAAATCTTGAGAGTGGCTGTAGCTCATGACTGCTTCTGGCATGCCGCCAACAATTAAATATAATTTAAAATATTGAATTAGTTTTTCATGTAAATTGGAAAAAAGGGGTTCTATATTTTTGATATCATTAATATAATCTTTTAATTTTATTTCATTTAATGCGTCTAGAAATTCTATAAAAGTTAACGGGTAAAGGTGCATAAAATTTACTTTTCCAACGGGGAACCCCTTGGTGTGCATCAGCTTTACTCCCAGTAGTGAACCGGCTGCACAAATCGCGTAGTCACTTGCGAGTTCACAAAAATATTTTAATGAATTAAGCGCTGAGGGACATTCTTGGATCTCATCGAAAATGAGGAGTGTATTGTGAGGGATGATTTTAGTGTCTTTTTCAATTTCAAGTGAACGGATAATGTCATTGGGTTTTAGACTGTATTCAAATAATTTTGCTAGGTTGGGTTCAAGCTCAAAATTAATATAGAGCGTTTCTTTGTAGCATTGTGCCCCGAATTTTTTGAGTAGGGTGGTTTTTCCGACTTGACGTGCACCCATGAGAATGAGTGGTTTACGTGACGGGTCATTCTTCCATTGGGTTAATTTTTCAAAAAGCTCTCTTTTCATCCAAATACCCTTGTTGTTCTTAGCTTATATGGATGTATTGTAGCATAAAATGTTGTTTAATACATTTTTACGTACCAAAAAGTGTTGTGCGTTACAATAATTCGGCCCAAAAAATGTATAAGCCTAGAAATAGGTTAAGGATGGGGTTTGCAGCAGGGGGTAAAATGTAATTGATAATACCCTTTGGGGGTATTATAATACCCCCAAAGGGTATTTGATTCTTGCTAAGGAGTAGAGATGAAAACCCGTCTTCCTGATGCACTTTTTTCGCAAGTATTACAAAGAGTCTTGGCTTTGCTATATGGCCAATCAGAGAGGGCTTTTTATACCAATGAAATAATTCGGTTAACCTATTCTGGTACTGGAGCAGTACAGCGAGAACTTAAAAAATTAAGTGATGCGGGGTTGATCACGGTAGAGCAAAGGGGAAATCAAAAACATTATCAAGCCAATCATAAAGCGCCCATTTTTTCAGAATTACGTTCTATTGTTCTGAAGACATGTGGATTATCCGATTTATTGATAGATGAACTTAAACCCGTTAATGTTAAAATACATATTGCCTTTATTTATGGGTCTGTGGCAAAAGGTCAAGATACAGCTAAAAGTGATGTTGATCTCATGATAATAAGCGATGATCTGTCTTACGCTGAATTATTTCCACTTCTAGAAAAAGCTGAAAACAAAATAGGTCGTACAATTAATCCTAGTTTTTATACCCCATCCGAATGGATAAAAAAAATAAAATCAGGCAATAATTTTGTTAATCAATTAATAAATCAACCCAAAATTTTTTTGAAAGGAGATAAAAATGAGCTCGCCAAATTTAAATAATTTGGTAAAAACAGGTCACTTGAAAAAAGAAGCCTTACACCACCAAGAATTTTATGGGTTATTAAATTCCGGGAGCGCTAGGTTAACTGATGCCGAGAATACCAAACTCTCATTAGAGAGTAGGTTTGATTTGGCATATAACGCTGCTCATGCATTAGCATTAGCGGCATTACGTTATTGTGGATACCGACCCGAGAATCGTTATATCGTTTTTCAGGCATTACCTCAAACACTTAAACTTGGTCCTGAAGTTTGGAGAGTAATCGCTAAGTGCCATGACAAGCGTAATCTTGCTGAGTATGAAGGGTATCTTGAGGTTGATGAAAAATTACTTGAAGAGCTAATAAAATCTGCTCAAATCTTGCTTGAACGGGTTAAAGCACTGAAAGTCATGAGTGGTTGTTTATAATTCGCTGGGTAGAAGAAATCTAACAGACAGTATCATGTCTTTCCTCTGTCTCTTTTTTTCAAAAAACAGAAAAAATATAAGCCAGTCAGTATCATCAAAATGGGTGTGTCGCCGTAATGATCCCAGGGGGTGAAGCCGGTTACTTTCACTAATGTTCCCGTTAAAACCTCTCGCGTAAAGAGGGGGAGGCTTTTTAATTCATGGCCTTTTTCATCATAAATGGCTGTTTTTCCGCTGTTTGCATCTAATACCATGTAACGCCCGGTGAGTAAGGCGGCAAATTGGGCTATTTGTGCATGTTGATACGGTGCCCATGATTCACCAAACCAGGCATCATTTGACAAGGTCACGAGAAAATCAGGGTTTTGTTTTAGGGTGTGGTAGAGCAAATTTGAATATGCCACTTCATAACAAATAAAGGCCCCGAGTTTTGCGCCATCGGCTTCTAATAAAGGTTGCGATGACGGCCCTGCTAAAAAATCTGACATGGGTAAATCAAAAAAACCAATTAAACCCCGCAGGAGCGAGGCAAGTGGGACATATTCACCAAAGGGCACCAAGTGTCGTTTATGATAAAAATGCGTGCTGTGAAGTGTTTCCTCTCGCGCTAAGGCTGCAGAATAAGAAAAAGGTAAATCGCCCACCGAAACAAGGCTGTTATAGTATGAGAAGCCTACTTCTACCGGTAAGCCCAACACAATAGAAGTGTGATGTTGTTTCGCAAGCTCGGATAAGTCTGTTAAAAAAGGGGCTGCTTGAGGTAGGGGTAAGGGAACAGCGCCTTCGGGCCAAAAAATAATGCGGCTGTCTAAATGGGGTTGGGTGAGTGCGAGATACGTTTCGAGTGTAGGACGTAATTGTTCGGGTGACCATTTTATTTCTTGTGGAATATTGCCTTGCGTTAAGCTAACACGAAGGGTTTCACCCGAAGGCGTTGTCCAATGAATAAAAGAGAGGGCGGCGCCACTGAAGAGAATAAAAAGCAAAAATAAACCCGCGCGCCATTTTTGCAAACGCAAAACAAGAAACAACAAAACGCTGCAGAGTAAGAGTAAAAAACTCACACCGTAGTTACCCAAGAGGGGCACAAATCCTTTAAAGGGGCCGTGCGTTTGGCTTTGACCGAGTTGAAGCCAAGGAAACCCTGAAAAAAACCAGCTGCGCAGCCATTCGACTAAGGCGCCTGTTACAGGAAAGCTGAGCCATAAGGATTTGAATGGGAGACGGCTGGTCAAAAAAGCGTGCAGGGTGGGAAATAAAGCTAATATCCACACGAATAATAGGGTGATCAGGCTCGAAATGAAAAAAGAAGTGTTGCCATAAGTGTGAATGCTGATAAAGACCCAAGAAGTGCCTACGCCAAATAAACCTATCCCAAATAAAAAGCCTCGCGTCAAAATAAGTTGGCGAGAAACAAAGTGTAAAGATTTTTTTTCTTGGGAAAGAGAGGTGGTCAGCGTAAAAAGAAGTAAGGTGGGGCAGAGGATGGCAAGTGGCCAATAAGCATAAGGTGCAAAAGCGAAAGGCGTGAGTGCGCCGGCGAGTAAGGCCATGAAGCTCAGTCGTGAAGAGTGTTTGGGTGGGGTGTTGCGTGTGATGGGTAAGGGTTGAGGCGTAGTATGAATTTCAGGTTTGGGTAAAAACATCAGTCGTTTGCCTTGTTTATTCCATATCAACATATGTGCCTGCGTTTCCCAATCACTTAATACAATACGTGAACAGTAGTGTTTTTTTTCTTTTTGTGGGGAGGATTCATAAAAATATTCAATGCTGGGGCGATGTGTGTGACCATGGATGAGTACATCAACGTGATAGCGATTAAAAAGGGTTTTGATAGCAAGAGGTGTGGCGTCCATCAGTTTGGGCGCCAGTTTTTTTGTGTGTGTTTGACTCCATGAACGAAGCGTTTCTGCTATTTTTTGGCGCCAGCTTAAGGGAATGGAGAGGATGCTTTTTTTAAATAAAGCATGTTGTGTGATTTTTCGAAAAAGCTGATGTTTTTTGTCATCGGTGCACAAGTTATCACCGTGGAGCAATAAAACCTGCTCACCGTATAAGTCAATCAGCGTGGGATCAGACAATAAAACACAATTTGTTTTTTCGAGAAATTGGTTACCAATTAAAAAATCACGGTTGCCCGGTAAAAAATAAAGACGTGAACCGCTGTCTGTGAATTGACGTAAGGCTAAGAGAATTCGCGTATTAAAGGCAGACTGATCATCATCGCCAATCCAGGTTTCAAATAAATCCCCCAAAATATAGAGTGCCTCGACGTGTCCGGCATGCTCTTTGAGTAAAGCCAGAAAGAGTTCAGTCAAGTCAGGTCGCGGAGCTTGTAGGTGGAGATCGGAGATAAATAGCGTGGTCATGCTATACTAAGCGGTTTTTGTGGGTGATAAATTTTACCTGGTTTCTGTCGTGAAGTGATAGGAGTTTCTGATGCCTAAAGCAGTCATATTGTTATCGGGGGGGTTGGATTCGACAACGTGCCTGGCTTATGCCAAACAGCAAGGGTTTGAGTGTTATGCCATCAGTTTTTTATATAATCAGCGTCATCGAGCCGAATTAGAGGCCGCTAAAGTCGTTGCACAACATTATCAAGTAAAAAAACACCTGGTTTTTCCTTTGGATTCGGCTGCATTGGCGGGTTCAGCTTTGACGGAAAAAGACATTGAGGTGGCTGATTATTCGGGTGAAACCGTGATCCCAGCGACTTACGTGCCCGCGCGTAATACGGTATTTTTGTCTGTGGGCTTGGCTTGGGCGGAGGCCTTGGGGGCATATGATCTTTTTATAGGCGCAAGTTGCGTGGATTATTCAGGTTACCCCGATTGTCGACCTGAATTTTTTGAAGCTTTTCAAAAAATGGCCAGTTTGGCGACAAAAGAAGGGGTAGAGGGTCGGCCCATTACCCTACAGACGCCTTTGTTGTATTTGAGCAAAGCACAAACTGTCTTGTTGGGCCTCTCGTTGGGGGTGGATTACAGCATGACCACGTCTTGCTATCGCTTAAATGAAAAGGGTGAAGCATGCGGGCGTTGTGATAGCTGTGTGTTTAGAAAAAAAGGATTCGCCGAAGCGGGTGTCGCCGATCCAACAAAATATTATTAAAGGAAAAAATATGAAATCACGTTTTTGTCCCAGCCCAACCGGGCATTTGCATTTAGGTAATATGCGCACCGCCTTATTTAATGCGTTGTTAGCACAACAAAAAAAAGGCGTATTTTTGCTGCGCATTGAAGACACGGATAAAGTGCGCTCAGAAGATGAATATACAGAGAGCTTAAAACAAGATTTACATTGGTTGAATTTATCTTGGGGTGAAGGACCGGATGTGGGTGGGGCCGCGGGCCCTTATTGGCAGTCTCAACGTCAAGCTGTTTATGATCGTTATTATCAACAATTACAAGATAAAGGCTTAGTGTATCCTTGTTTTTGCAGCGAACAAGAATTAATGGTGACGCGTAAATTGCAATTGAGCGCAGGTCAGCCGCCGCGTTATTCGGGAAAGTGTGCGGGCTTGAGCGCTGAAAAAATAGCGCAGTTGCGTGCGCAAGGCTTGCCAGAAAGTTTGAGTTTTCATATTGAAAAAGGGCAATCAATAGAATTTGTGGATTTAGTAAAAGGGCCGCAAAAGTTTAACAGCGATGATATCGGTGATTTTATTATTCGTCGTCACGATGGGACTTCGCCTTTTATGTTTTGTAATGGTATTGATGATGCCACGATGGGGGTCACGCATGCTTTGCGAGGTGAAGATCATTTAACAAATACGCCCAAACAGTTATTGATTTTGAATGCTTTGGGATTAACGCCGCCTCACTATGGTCATGTTTCTTTAATTTTAGGGCGAGATGGCAGTCCTTTGTCGAAGCGTAATGGCAGTCGCAGTATTAAAGAATTACGTGAAGAAGGGTATTTGCCCATTGCGGTTTTAAATTACTTATCTCGTTTGGGGCATTATTATGAAAATCCTGCTTTCATGGATTGGTCACAATTAGTAGAAAAATTTTCTTTGTCTGCTTTGAGTGTTTCACCTGCGCGTTTTGATCCAGAACACTTATTGCATTGGCAGCGTGAAGCCATACAGCGTGCCTCCATTGATGAAATTAAAGCATGGTGTGGTAACAAAATAAAAGCTTACGTGCCTTCAGAAAAATTAGATGTATTTTTTTCTGTTATTAAAGGGAATATTTTGTTTCCTGAAGAAGCGGTTGTTTGGGCGCATGCCATTTTTGATGATCATTTGGTGATGGGTGATCAAGAAAAACAAATTTTGCATGAGGCAGGGCAATCATTTTTTGAAGCAGCGCATGATGCGGTGTTGACGCATGAAGAAGATTTTAAATCATTGAGCCAAGCACTGAGTCAAAAAACAGATAAAAAAGGAAAAATGTTGTTTTTGCCGCTGCGCATTGCCCTAACCGGTCAGATGCATGGGCCGGATATGCCCGCTTTGTGTCGTTTGTTAGGGGTAGAAAAAATGAAAAAACGATTTGAAGATGCGATACATGTTTGGAGAAAGTAAATGTTGAAAATTTATAATACCCTGACCCAGAAAAAAGAAGAATTTAAATCGATTGTGCCCAATAAAATTGGAATGTATGTGTGTGGCATGACCGTTTATGATTACTGTCATATGGGGCATGCGCGTACGATGGTTGCTTTTGATGTGATTGTTCGTTATTTGCGTGCGAGTGGTTATGAGGTTAATTACGTTTGTAATATTACCGATATTGATGACAAAATTATTCATCGTGCGAATGAAAATAAAGAATCTTTTGAAAAACTGACAGCACGTTTTATTGAAGCCTTGGAAGAGGATATGCGCGCCTTGTATGTTTTGCCACCTAGCTGGCAGCCTAGGGCCACCGCGCATATTGAAGAAATGCAAGTAATTATCAATGCATTATTAGAGCAGGATATCGCTTATTTAGGTGGCAATGGCGATGTGTATTACGACGTTTCAACCTTCCCTCATTATGGTGCCTTATCACATCGTCATCTCGATCAATTGCAATCAGGCATTCGTGTGGAAGTAGCAGAAGCAAAGCGAAATCCCTTGGATTTTGTGTTGTGGAAGGCCGCAAAACCCGCTGAACCGGCTTGGGCATCACCTTGGGGGCAAGGGCGCCCGGGTTGGCATATTGAATGTTCTGCAATGTCCATGAAAGGCTTGGGCGAACATTTTGATATTCACGGTGGGGGCTTTGATTTAATTTTTCCGCATCATGAAAATGAAATTGCACAATCTGAAGCAGCGAACCATCAAACCTTTGCAAATTATTGGATGCATGTTGGGTTTTTGCAAATCAACAAAGAAAAAATGTCAAAATCTTTAGGGAATTTTTTCACGATACGGGATGTGTTAAAACAATATTCACCTGAAGTGTTACGTTATTTTATTTTAACTAGCCATTATCGCAGCCCGCTCAATTATTCAGAGGAAGCCTTAGAAAATGCAAAAACAGCCTTAACACGTTTGTATATTGCCTTGCGGGACAGCGACTGTCTTGAAGAAAAATCAGAGGGAGTCGACTCTGTTTGGCAAAAGCGTTTTACAGAAGCCATGGACGATGATTTTAATACATCCGAAGCTTTGGCCGTTTTATTTGATTTGGCGCGAGAAATGAATCGTATAAACGTTGAGGATAAAGAAAAAGCCAGTGAATTAGGGCAACAATTAAAAGCCTTGGCTAATATATTGGGTCTTTTGCAACAGCCGCCTGCTGTTTTTTTAAAAGAAGCTATTTTGCAGCAAGCCGGTTTGGATACGACGCAAGTTGAATCATTAATTCAGCAACGTCATGAAGCGCGTGCTGCAAAAAATTGGGCCTTGGCTGACCAAATCAGAGAAGAGCTAACTCGCCTGGGGGTGGTGATTGAGGATAATAAGGCAGGTGGCACACGTTGGCGGTGATTTTAGGGGCTGTTGACATTTCTACTATGCTGGTCAAAAACCCTTGGTTTTCTGCGGTCCGTTGCTCACATACCAACAACGTATGCTCCGCTACGGTCCTCTAAAATCAAGGTTTTTTGACTCAGCCTAGCGAATTGTCAACAGCCCCTAATAGGGCCTAATTAATTTCTACCTTGCTTGATTAGCTCTGCAAGGAATTTGCAAAAGGGTACGATGTTTTGGTGCGTGCTGGCTTCTTCTAATGTGGTCATGTATTTTTTGCGTTCTTCGATAGGTATAACAAGCCAGGGATAGCCACCTGCAGCTAACATGACATTCATTAAAAAACGTCCCATCCGTCCGTTACCATCAGAGTAGGGGTGAATATAAACAAAGAAAAAATGACCCAGTACCACTCTGACCGCTGCATCAGTTTCTTCTCTCAAAAGATCACCCAGTGTGAGCATGAGATCGCATAGAGCATTTACGTTAGGTGGAACATGCATGGAGTGACGAATATAAACGGGGTTACGTCGATAACCAGCTAAATCAGTCGGTTTAAGAATGCCTGCTGTTACGTAAGCTGCAAACATTTCGCGATACCAGTCGCGATGATCGTCATCAAATACGTTTCCTGGATTCACTCCTCGCAACACCTTGCCTATGCTTTTTTCTACACTATTAAAAGCTTGCCAATAACCACGGGCAGCAAGTGCATCTATGTGTTTTTTATCATTTTCATTACTATCAGGGTCCCATTTTCCAGCGCGAACGTGTTGGATGAGGTTATGATTCACGCGGTAACCCTCAATAGAAAGCGAGTTATAAGCATCGGTGAGATAAATGTCTTTAACTTGTTTTAGATATAGCTGAGTATTGGTAGGGTGCTTGGGTATTTTAGGAAAATATTTAAGGACTTCCAAACGCATTTCTTGCCACATAATTTTTAAACGATTTACATAAGGGGAATGTTCTCGACTGAGTAAGTTGATGGGTGGTGTGTCTTCAAAGGGATTAATTTCGCGGGTTTCGTAACCTGCAGATGACATGGTTTTGATTATTTCATCTGCAATACGAGTACGACCTATGCTGCGAAATGCGCCGGCCAATCTACCTGCAATCGTGGTGTGTCCTTTTGCCAATAGTAAGTCAAGTACTTCAGAGGCATCTCGTATTAAAGAGAGTGCGGTTCGTGTGTCAGTAGGATTCTGAAGGAAAAATTTGGATGAGCAGGTGACAAGAGAGGAGGGTAACGAAAATACACGAAGATTTTCCAATATTTTTATATCACTTTTATTCGGCATAGCATATCGTGCATCGAAAAATGAAGTGTGGTGAGGGAGGGGGGTTATTTTGTTATTGCCCTTGGGTGAACGAACAAAAAGTTGTTTTGGTACAGTCCAATTTCCAGCATGCAAAGACAGGGATTGCTCGGGAGACAAACACCAGTTATGACCGAATCGTTTATTCAGATAGGTTGAGCAAAAAACCCAATATGAAGTATACCAGGCGGTGCTTTCGCCGGGTGTTTTATCACCCGATGAAGGAATATACCAACCTTTCATCACTTCTTGTAAAAAACCATTTTTGATTAAGCGCTCGCGGTGTGTACGTGATAGGTTGCGGGCTTGTATAGCAATATTGCCTTGTTCTTGAAGGTTTCTTAGCGCTTCAAGTGATTTAGCTAATTTTTCGGAAGGGGTAGTCATGAGGGAGTTCTGTTTGATTCATAGGTTATTGTGTTGTATTGATTATAGTATATGATGTTGTACGATTTATAGGTTATTGTGTTGTACGATTCATAGGTTATTCTGCTGTTAATTAATCGTATCCTAGGATTTGCCTACGACGCGTGCCCGCAGCACAGCAAGCCAGTAATTGAAAAACAAGCGGTTTTTTGTTTAATGACAAAATTTCAGCGTTGGAGTGCGGACCCTTGTCGCCAACCGCTGACCAAGGAATAACCACCGCTATCTTTTAAATCTGCCCCTAGTGATGTGTGTTTGCCAAGTGGGGGTGCCAAAGGCGGGCGCCCATGAGAAAAGAGGGCATAACGACAAGGTCCAGTGGAGATTGAATCGGTCGCTATTGAGGCTGCGGGTTGATCTTGACTCTGAGAGGGGGTGGGTTGTGACATGCTCATGCTCCTTTTTTAATTTTCCTTTTTTAAACATGCTAAGCTTACCTGGAGAGGGTGTATTTTGCATTAAATTTTTATTGATAATTTTTCTTGGCTTGCTAGAATTTGCGCAGTTTTTACTTTTTCCTGTTTTTTGTGACAGGTCATTTTTGGGGACATCATGTCAGACAAACCATCATCTTCAGAAGCCAGTGTTATTATGAATGAGTTATTGGCTTACATCAAAAAACAGGCACCTCAAGCAGAGGTATCGGTCTTGTTAAAATTGGCTCAACAATATTATGACCGAGTGGCATTAGATGATTTGCAGGCGCGTTCTATCAAAAGCCTTTACGTGAGTTTGCTGTCTCATTGGCAATTGCTCAAACAACGCAAAAAAGATGAATTAAAAATAAAAATATTCACGCCCGATTTAGATACCTCTGAATACCACGCAAAATGCACGGTTATTGAAGTGATCACGGATGATATGCCCTTTTTAGTGGATTCTTTACGGATGGAAATTAACCGTGAAGGTTATAATATTCACTTCATGATTCATTTGGGTGGCATGAAATTTAAGCGAAACAATGAATACAACGTAGAAGATGTTTTGCCGATTGATACGGCATTAAGCGATAAAATTTTTTCAGAAGCCCCTATTTATATCGAAATTGATCGCATCACAGATCCCTATGCCTTAGAAAAATTACGCCTTAATTTGTTGCATGTGTTGGGGGATGTGCGTGAAGCCGTGGATGATTGGGGCAAAATGCGTGAGCGTTTGGAAGAGGTGTTGTTAGAATTGGATGCAGCGATCTTACCGATTTCACCCGAAGAAATGGCAGAATCAAAAGATTTTTTACGGTGGTTGGCCAATGATCATTTCACTTTTTTAGGGTGTCGTGATTATGTCGTTAGTGGTGTGGGTACGCGTCGCGAATTAGATTTGGTAGAAGGTTCGGGTTTGGGAATATTGCGCGACGAATCACATGCCCATAAAGTCAGGCCCCTGGCCTCTCTACCTGCAGCCGCGCGTGAAATGGCGCTGTCACCGCATGTACTGATTATTTCAAAAACCAATACAAAATCGACTGTTCACCGCCCTGTTTACCTCGATTATATTGGGGTCAAGCGTTATAACAAACAAGGTGAAATTGTAGGTGAGCGTCGATTTATCGGTTTGTATACCTCCGGGGCCTATTACAATAACCCCAAACAAATCCCTTTTTTGCGGCATAAAGTGGCGATGGTGTTGCAAGCTTCGGGTTTATTGCCAAAAAGTCATGCCGGTAAAACCCTCATTAATATTTTAGAAACGTTGCCACGTGATGATTTGTTTCAAGCAAGTAGTGAAGAGTTAACGCATTTGGCGATGGGTATTTTGCAATTGCAAGAACGTCAGCGTATTCGTTTATTTGCGCGTTGGGATATTTATCGTCGTTTTGCTTCTTGTTTAGTGTATGTTCCAAGGGAATGGTTTAATACTGAGTTGCGTCAGCATATGCAAGGTGTGATAGAAAAAGCATTTCATGCAACTGAAGTGGATTTTTCCGTTTTATTTACCGAATCAGTGTTAGCAAGAATTCACTTTTTAGTAAGAACTGATCCTAAAACCGTGCCTGATGTGGATTTTAAAGAACTTGAGAAAAAATTAATTGAAATTGGGCGTACGTGGCGTGATGAACTGCAATCTCATCTTTATAGTTTTTATGGGGAAGAGAAATCCGGTGATTTATTGCAAAAATATGCAAAGGCGTTTCCTGCCAGTTATCGTGAAGACTTTACCCCTAAAAATGCTGTTTATGATATTGAACAATTAGAAAAAATAAATGAGAAAAATCCATTGGGGATGAGTTTTTATCGTCCTCAAAATGATAAAAGTGGTTTGATTCAATTTAAATTATTTCATTTTAAAGACACAATTCCTTTGTCTGATGTTTTACCCATGTTGGAAAACATGGGTTTGCGCATCATTGGTGAGCGCCCTTATGAAATTCGCCCTCAGAACGCCCCTGTGGTATGGATTAATGATTTTGAAATGAAACATCCATTGGGCATGGAGCTGGATGTTGATAAAATAAAAACAATTTTTCATGAAGCGTTTGAAAAAGTATGGGCAGAACGTTTAGAAAGTGATGGCTTTAATAAATTGGTATTAGAGGCAGGCTTGTCTTGGCGTGAAGTGACGGTGATTCGCGCGATCGCTAAATATTTACGACAAACAGGCTTTACCTTTAGCCAAGATTACATGGAAGAGACGCTCGCTAAAAATTCGAGTACGGCTAAAATTTTAGTGGAATTATTTAAACTGCGTTTTGATCCTGAAAATCATAAAAATAATCATTCACAAATAGAATCTCATGAAAATTTATTAAAAGAAGCGTTGGATAAGATCACGAATTTAGATGAAGATCGTATTGTGCGTCGATTTTGGGGCATTATCCAAGCGATTATTCGCACGAATTATTTTCAAGTCGATCAAGAAGGGCAGGCTAAAACTTATCTTTCTTTTAAATTAAATTCAGGTTTAGTGCCAGAATTGCCTTTACCTCATCCTTTATACGAAGTATTCGTTTATTCTCCCCGCTTTGAAGGGATTCATTTGCGTGCGGCTAAAGTTGCGCGTGGCGGAATTCGTTGGTCTGATCGTCGAGAAGATTTTAGAACCGAAGTCTTAGGGTTGATGAAAGCACAAAAAGTAAAAAATGCCGTGATTGTGCCTTCCGGTGCGAAAGGTGGATTTGTGCCGAAACGTATTCCACTCGGGAGCACGCGTGAACAAATTCAAGAAGAAGGCATTATTTGTTATAAGCAATTTATCAGCGGACTGTTAGATATCACCGACAATTTAGTAGAAGGTCATATTGAATATCCACCGAGTGTGGTGCGTTATGATGATGACGATCCTTATTTGGTGGTGGCCGCCGATAAAGGGACCGCGACTTTTTCAGACATCGCGAATGCAATTTCCGAAAAATATCATTTTTGGTTGGGTGATGCGTTTGCCTCGGGGGGTAAAACAGGTTATGACCATAAAAAAATGGCTATCACCGCGAAGGGTGCGTGGGAATCAGCCATGCGTCATTTTCGTGAATTGGATGTGAATATTCAAACAACGGATTTTACCGTAGTAGGCATTGGTGATATGGCAGGCGATGTGTTTGGTAATGGCATGTTATTATCAAAGCATATTCGGTTGGTTGCGGCTTTTAACCATGCGCATATCTTCTTGGATCCTAACCCTGATTCCGCCAGTAGTTTTGTTGAACGTGAGCGCTTGTTTCATTTACCCCGTTCTAGTTGGGAAGATTATAACGTTAATCTTATTTCAAAAGGGGGCGGTGTGTATCCGCGCTCAGCCAAATCCATTCCTCTTTCTAAAGAAGTACAAGACCGACTTGATTTTCATGTACCTTCTGCCACACCCAATGAAGTGATGTTACATATTTTAAAAGCCAAAGTAGATTTGTTGTTTAATGGGGGGATTGGGACCTATGTCAAAGCACCACAAGAATCTAATAATGAAGTGGGCGATCATGCGAATGATGCCATTCGTGTGAATGGACAAGAACTTGGGTGTCGTGTGGTCGTGGAAGGCGGGAATTTAGGCTGTACGCAGTTGGGGCGTGTGAATTTTGAATTACACGGTGGCATCCTCAATACCGATTTTATTGATAACTCGGCAGGGGTCGATTGTTCGGATCATGAAGTCAATGCCAAAATTTTATTAAATGCGGTGATGAACAAGGGCCTGTTGAAAGAAAAAGAAAGAAATGAATTATTGGCGCAGATGACAGACGATGTGTCTCGACTCGTGTTGCGTGATAATTATTTACAAACACAAGCCATTAGTTTGGAAAAAACGCATGCGATTAAAGACATGGAACTTTATAATCGATATATCAATTATTCGGAAGCAGAAGGTAAAATTGATCGCGTGATTGAATTTTTGCCCGATGATACGGCCATGAAAGAGAGAAAATTGCAGGGTAAAGGCTTAACGCGTCCTGAAATTGCTGTCTTGTTAGCCTACTCCAAAGCGATTTTGAAAGAAGATATTCTTACTTCCGCAGTGCTTAATGAACCTTATTTTTTCGATATTTTAACTACCGCTTTTCCTGCAGTGTTAAGCGAACGATATCGTGAAGAAATGGATCATCATGGATTGCGTTGTGAAATTATCGCAACACAAATCAGTAATTTTGTTGTCAATGAAATGGGCGTGACTTTTGTTTATCGTTTGAAAGATGAAACGGGTGCGTCTGTACATGAAATTGTGCGTGCCTATATGGTGGCTCGTAAAATATTTGATTTACCTAAAATTTGGTCTGAAATAGAAGCCTTAGATACGCATATTTCTGCACAAATTCAATTAAATATGATGTATGAAGTGAGCCGCTTGGTGCGTCGAGCTACACGCTGGTTTTTACACCATCGTCGTGCAGGGTTAAACATTGAAGAAACGATCGCACATTTTGAGCCAGCTGTGGCTGAAATTAAACAAGCCTTGCCTGTTTTACTGACGGGAGAAGATTTCGATCGGTGGAATGAAATGATGGAACATTATAAAGAACAAGGTGTGTCTGAAAGTTTAGCTTTAAATGTAAGCTCAGCACGTTTCTTGCTTTCTTCTCTCGATATCATTGAAGTGGCGGGCGAGTTTAAACCGGTGATTGTCGCCACCCTGTATTTTATGTTAGGGCACAGTTTAGATTTAGGGTGGTTCCGTGAACAAATCAATGATTACCCGGTGGAAACGCATTGGGATGC
>JACREE010000025.1 GCA_016218405.1 Gammaproteobacteria bacterium | reverse complement strand
CGAGTTTCATAACATCGTATACAGTCTCTAAGGGCGTTAGGACTATCATGAGATCGTATACACTTAGCAAAATTGTTTTATCGGTATCCGTTTTCTTACGGGTTCACGGAGTTTGTATTCCAGCGTTTTGACCAACTCTCGCTGCGTTTCTTCGTGAGCCTGATAATACATATACATAGCGACATAAATTATTGCGCATAATGATTCCCCCTGTTATCATGAAGTAAAAGGGGGTGTACATGCGCAAACTTAAAATTAAAGACGCAAAGATTATGCAAGTGGCAATCCAGCAGGAGATTATACGTTCGGACGAGTCCCGTTACGACCATCGGCTCCACGGTGTTTTGCTGGTATGCGCCGGGCACAGCTGCTACGAAGTGGCGGAAGTTTTTCAGCATAGCCCGCGCACCGTTCAATACTGGGTTCGCCGTTTTGAGCAAAGTGGTTTTGAGGGTCTCAAAGACATGGACAGAACAGGACGTCCATGTGCTATGACGGACAAGATTCGCAATACGCTTGAAAAGGATTTGAGACGATCTCCTCGTGAATTGGGATACCATCAAAATCTTTGGGATGGAAAACTTCTTAGCCATCATTTGACTACAAAGAAAGTTGATCTTGGAGTGCGTCAGTGTCAGCGGTTGTTTCATCAGATGGGTTTTCGTCAACGCAAACCCCGTCCAATGATTGCCAATGCTGACCCTGTGGCGAAGGAGCAATATAAAAAAACTCAAGCGGCTGGCAAAGCAAGCAAAGATCGACGTGTGGTTTGAAGATGAATGCCATTTCCAGCAGCACGGTTCAAGATGTACCATGTGGGTTCCTCCGGAGGATAAAGATCCTGTGATTATGCACGCTTCTACTCGCAAAAAAGTTGGCGTCTTTGGCGCCGTATGTGTCGGCGATGGCCGATTGGTTACACAACAAGATGATCAATTTGACGCCAATTCATTCCAAGCGTTTTTAACACGTCTTGTACGTCACCGTAAACACGGCCATAAAATGATTGTCATCGTGGATAATGCCCGCTGGCACCACGCCAAACACATTAAACCTTGGTTAAAGAAACATCGCGATATCATCCGGTTGAGTTTTTTACCGCCGTACAGTCCAGACTTGAATCCCATTGAACGTGTTTGGAAGTTAGTCCGTCGGCTTTGTACGCATAATAGATATTTTGCAACACTTGAAGAGCTTATTAAGATTGTCTTCGATCAATTCAAACCTTGGCTTAAACCTAATGAAACCTTGCGTCGATTATGCGCAATTACTTAAGACGCTGTGTATAGTAGGAATAAGGGCATCCATAGGTGAGGATGATCGACGCTGAAGATTCGATGTGAGCCCAACTGGATTCTTGTTCGAGTAATTTCGCGTAAAGTAAAAAACGGCTGTAGTCATCAAGAGAAGTAATCATGGGCCACTCAACGCCTGTACAAGGGGCCCAAACATGATATGAGGCATCGTGCTGGATTAATTCACCGACATAATCGGTGACCACTTCACGGTCGTGGGCTTTTTTTTAGCCTTTTTGGGTAAGTAGAAGTCGAATTGTTTAGCGCGGTTAATAATGGTGGGTAGAGAGACTTTCTGATGATATCTATCCTCTAATCGATCTTTGATGTAACTGTAGTTGTAAGAATCGGTGGGATTGGTTTTAGACTCAATGATTCCTTTATCGATTTTGAGTTCTTTAATAATATTTTTCTCAACCTCCTGGGGGATTCTTTTAGGTGATCTGCGGGAATAATCGATAGAAAAGCTATCTGGATTATCTTTAAAATTCTTTAGAAGGGCGAAAAAACGTACTTTTTTAATACTAAGAATTTCTTGAATGTATTTTCGTTCGATTTTTTTGTCCATGTAGCGTTGCAATAAATCTTTGACTTGCTCTGTGGTAAATTTTTTGTGTAATTGGCTCATACTTTAAATCCTCCGTTTTATTTAAAGTATGGCCTTTTAGGTGTTCACTTTTCAACTTTAAATTCGCTTTAAACGGTTCACTTTTGAATTTTAATTAACATTCCCCTACGATTCGCTTGACAATTGCATGCAAATGTTCTACACTTTTAGCGAATCACGATAAAAGGCTAACCAAAGGGCTCGTCCCGCGGAATGTCTTTTTTT